>JAAUTG010000115.1 GCA_012031785.1 Saprospiraceae bacterium
AATGTGACTAATACGCAGCAAGAAGAAGCAAAAAAAATACAGGAAAATAAAAAGAAAAAGCAGCCAACGAGCGTCAACAAATAATAAGTGAAGTATCAAAAACCAAAGAAATGGCAGCCAAAGAAATTGCTGCCACTCAACAACAAGCAGCGCAAGAATTGAAAACAATCAAAGAAGATATGGCTAAGCAAAAAGAAGCCTTATCCCTTGAAGTCTTGCGAATTAGGCAGGAAGCAGCTAGTGCTATTGCGGAAGAACGCCAAAAATTAGCCACAGAAATCGCCACTGTGCAAAAAGAAACCGCTGCAGAAGTGGAAGCAACACGCAAGCAAGCCAGTGAGCAAAAAGCACTTTTAGCAGCCTCCACAGAAGAAGAGCAAATTGCCGCAAAACAAGCTGTGGCAAATGCACAACAGCAAGCAAAAGATGAAATGGAGATAGCGCGTCAAGCCATTGCTGAAAAAAAGGCGCAATACAATAAAGAAGCAGAAGAAGCCAGAAAAATATCACTTGCAGAAATCAATAGAGCCAAAGAAGAAGCTTCCTCTGAAATTTACGCCGCACGTCAGCAAGCCAAAGCAGAAATTACCAAAGTGAAAGAAGACAATGCCAGTCAAATTGCCATAGAACAAAAAAAATTGGCAGATATTAACAAACAATATCAACAAGAACAACAAAAATTAGTAGAATTGCGGCAGCAAATCAAACAGTTGGAAGCACAACTGCTGGAAAAGAAAACTGCTAACAATGGAGGCAATTAATAAAATACTGAAAAGCAATAGGTTAAAACTAAGCAACAAACAAAAAACATTTTCTGATGGGGATTTAGCTCAGTTGGCTAGAGCGCTACAATGGCATTGTAGAGGTCACGGGTTCGACTCCCGTAGTCTCCACTACCATCAAAAAATAATCAGGATTTTTTAGGTATCATTTAAAAAATCCTGACTATTCTTTATTCAACGCAAATCTTGTTTTCAGAAAATACATCATTGTATTACTCTGTAAATGTTCTAGTGCGCACTTCCTTACTAGTTGGGAAATCGGATGGAATTGGAATACTGACTTTCCCTGTAGCTGCCCACTGCGCACCACGCTGCAAAGTAGTAATGAATCCTACACATTCCACAGAATAATCTGCATGACCAAGAGCAGTGTGAAAAATTCTTCCCTTTCCATATCTAATCGCCATCAATATAGGTTCATGACGATCTGTACCGCGATTCGATTTTGAAGAAAAAGCAGTCGCTAGTACCTCCATATTTTCAGATGGTCCGCGTAAACGGTCGTAAAGTTCATCCTTACTGTGCAGCCATTCTAAAGGCATTCCTTTCGTAATTGGGTGCTTAGTATTTCGGATTGTGATTAAAAATTCATGCTGCTCACCATGAGAACCTGCCTTTCCTGGACTATTATCCTTTACCAACTGGTTTTTATCATTATAATACACATAAGGACCATCTTTCTCCGTGCGATCTCCCCAACCACCAAGACCAATCATTTTGTTATAGGCAAGCCAATTAGGGAAAGAATTATTAGCTGCATGAATGACCACCAAACCACCACCTTTTTTAATAAACGCTTCAAAATTATCTTGAGTCGTTTGTGGTAAAGCCGCTACATTCCATCCAAAATTACTAATCACCAAATCATATTTAGAAAAGTCAATCAGGTAACTAGAATCCGAACGAGGCTGAGGCAACTCTAACGTGTTGCGAACTCCTGCAATTGGATACTGTTCAATATACGATCCACCATTCCAAGTATAATAAGTACGCTGCACGTCAACAGAAAATTTACCCGTTTCTTCAAGGTACTTTTTCACCATAAAGGTAATTTTAGCCCATTGAACATGGTTGTTCTGTCCATCTAAAATCAGTGTTTTAATGGTTTTTTGCGCAAAACTCATACTGCTGAGTGCTAGAAAGCATAAGACTACTAAGATGTGTTTTTGATACATTATATTTCGTTTTGTTTAAATTCAGACGAAAGATAGAATTTATTCTGAAAACGCCGAATATTTTTAATTTACTGAAAACGTCGAAGATTCTAAATCTAATAATTTTAACCTCACAGTAAAATCGTAAAATTCTTATTATCAAATATCTGTAAATATAATTTTTTTATAAGTATTATTTAAAAAGATTATTTTAAAAATACTCGGAGTTTATAGCAGAATAGTATATCATTCAGCTCACTTTCTGCCATTTTTTTGTTCAACTATTGGGATGCAATCACCTTTAGTAAATCAATTTTGTTTGCGTATATTAGATTTTCACGTAACTTTGCCCCATGCAGGAAAAAATTTTAATTCTAGACTTTGGGTCTCAATATACGCAATTGATTGCGCGCAGAATCAGAGAGTTAAATGTGTATAGCGAAATTATTCCCTATAACAAACCTATATCTTTTGATGCTAGCGTCAAAGGGGTCATACTCTCTGGAAGTCCGTTTTCTGTGGCAGATGCCCATTCCTTGCGCATGGATTTAGATACGCTGTTGCCCCAACGTCCAGTTTTGGGTATTTGCTATGGCGCGCAGTACATTGCACAGCATTTTGGAGGGCGCGTAGAGCCTACCAATAAACGTGAGTACGGTAAAGCGCAGTTGACGAACATGGTGTCTGAAGATATTTTGTTCAAATCTATTTCCCCTAACCCGCAAGTTTGGATGTCACACAGCGATACAATTACTGCTATTCCTGTTGGATTTCATCCATTAGCTAGTACAGAAAGTATCGCTTATGCAGCGTATAAAAAAGATGATTTGCCAGTATATGGGATTCAGTTTCATCCCGAAGTGACGCATAGTCTGGAAGGGTTACAACTGTTGAAAAATTTTGTGGTGGACATTGCAGGCTGCCAAGGAAGTTGGTCGCCTAATTCTTTTTTAGAAGATACAGTTCAACAATTGCGCAAAACAATTGGTGGTGAGCGCGTTTTAATGGGCTTATCAGGTGGCGTGGATTCCACAGTGGCGGCTACCATTTTGCATCAAGCTATTGGCAATCAACTGATTTGCTTTTTCATTAACAATGGTTTGTTGCGTAAAAACGAATTTGAAGAAGTGCTGGAAGGATACCGCGAACTAGAACTCAACGTGGTTGGTGTGGATGCTAGTCAACAATTTTTTGATGCTTTAGCAGGGTTAACAGATCCTGAACAAAAGCGAAAAGCCATCGGACGAGTGTTTATCGAAGTGTTTGAAGCACAAGCTAAGCAATTGGAAGGCGTGAAATGGCTTGGACAAGGCACTATTTATCCAGATGTGATTGAATCAGTTTCTGTACATGGTCCTTCTGTTACCATCAAATCGCACCACAACGTAGGAGGTTTACCAGAAAAACTGAATCTTAAAATAGTGGAGCCATTGCGAATGCTCTTCAAAGATGAAGTGCGTAAAGTGGGAGCGGCTTTGCAGATTCCCTTAGCCATTTTGGGTCGTCATCCTTTCCCTGGACCAGGTTTAGGAATAAGAATTTTAGGAGAGATAACCCCTGACAAAGTAGCTTTACTACAAAAAGCGGATGCTATTTTCATTCAACAGCTTAAGCAGCATGACCTATACGATAAAGTTTGGCAAGCTGGCGCAGTGTTGCTTCCAGTTCGCTCCGTAGGCGTGATGGGTGACGAACGCACCTACGAGCAAGCAGTGGCACTGCGTTGTGTCAATTCAACAGACGGAATGACCGCAGAGTGGAGCCATTTGCCTTACGATTTTTTAGCAAGTGTTTCTAGCGAAATAATTAATTCAGTAAAAGGTATTAATCGAGTTGTCTATGATATCAGTACTAAACCACCTGCAACAATTGAGTGGGAATAAGCTCATTGTACTTGTCCTTTGCACAGGACTGTTGGCTTCGTGTGAGTTGTTTCGCCCGATACAAAGCCCTACGCAGAATAAAGACGAGAAAGAAAAAGAGGAACTTGACCCTATTGGCGGAGGTAGGGTATATAATCCAGAAACAGGCGAATTTGAGTCGTCTAGTGAAGTCCTCGTGGCTGCAATGGATACCGTCAAGTGGCGAGAAGTTTCTACTAATGAATATCCACCCATCACGTCGGGCGATATAGCAGTTAATTCTGGAGGTAACACAGATGTTGTGATAAGTGAAGGAGATAGAGGTACTCAGTTTCTTTCTACCTACAACGTGTCGTTGTTTTTGCCTTTTTTGACCGATCGTTTCACGGGGGCAGAACCTAACCTAGACCCTAGTTCGCGATGGGCAATAGAATATTATTCAGGTGCAAAGTTGGCTATGGAGCAGCTTAATTTAGATGGTATTAACTTGAATGTCAATGTTTTTGATACCAAAGCCAATCCCGCAGAGCTACAACGGCTTTTTCAAAATGAGAGCGAAAAAATCAAAAAATCTCATCTGCTGATGGGAACGGTCAAAGCAGAGTGCGTATTAGCTACTGCCAACTATGCAAAGGAAAATAAAATCCCTTTTGTGTCGCCATTCACAGCGAGTAGCTCGATCACTGCCGAAAACCCTTACTATATTCAGATTAACCCTACTTTAAGAGCGCATCTGAAAGCACTTGTAAAACACGCAAAGGCTGCTTATAATAGTGATCAAATTTTGATTGTTACGCCTGATAATCCTGATGCTATTGGTCGTATGAAAATCATTCAGGAATTGAACGCAGAATTGGCTGGAAATACTTACGCGCCTAAATTTGAAGAAGTAATTATTAAAGATAAATCGCCTAATCTGGATAAACTCAACTTGAACACGTTAGTTCGAAAAGGAAGAGAGACCGTTTTTATTTTGCCGATTTGGGAAGATAAAAATTTTATTTACGCTTTCCTGCGAAAGGCTTATGTAGCTGATTTACAGGATCAAATTGTGATTTATGGAATGCGTCAATGGCAGTCAAGAACGTTCGAGGATATGGAATTTAGCTATTTAGAAAACCTAGAAGTACATATCAGTAGTGAATTTTTTGTAGATGGTTACGCAGTGGACGTGCGAAATTTTAAACAGCGTTATTTTGAGCAGTATGGCACACCGCCTAGCCAAGAGGCATTTCGTGGCTATGACAATATGTTGTATTTTGGAAGAATGCTCAACAAACACGGTACAAAATTCTATGAGTTTTTTGAAGAAGAAAGACTCCCTTTCTTTCACACCCGCTACGAGTTTGAACCCATCTTAAAAACTACTGCCACCACCCTTCGCAACGAAAGGTCTCAACCTGTGGAACGATACGAAAATGGCTTTATCCACATCTTGAAATTTAGTGACTATTATTTTCAACCAATCAACAACGAATAGTAGCAAGTAATTTTAAACGCAAGGGGATTAAAGTTTCTAAAACTTTAATCCCCTTGCGTTTTCAGAAATATTGAAATATAATCCCTCTAAATTATTTTTTCCAAGGTAACCTGTTTACTTTTTCCCCAATGCCATAACCTAAATCAAGTCCTGTGGTGGCATCCATTTCAAAGTGTACGCCAATTGGAATGCGAGAATAAGCATTTTCTTCTGCCATTTCTACAAAAGAACTAAAAGTACGTGGTGTGCTGATGAACTCTGTTCTTCCTTCGTGGCAACGGTCGGTCATGCTGTAATTACTGCCATATAGGTCACTTAACACTGCTGCTGCTGCCGCTGAAAAGGTAGCATGTCCAGAAGGATAAGCTGGGAAAGGTGGTGTGAAATATTCGCCAGAGCCATCTGGGCACATCACTGTATTCCAATTCTCATCACCCATTACTCTTCTGATATAGTCAATAGGACGCTCCACATTGTAGCGATACTTTTCACGCCAAGCCCTGATTCCTGCATCGCAAATAGCCATACCTACTTTAGCATACGTTTCTACGGCTTTATCCAAACTTACTTTTTCATTCACAACGACTTGATTAGCAATGGCAAGCCAACGTCCTGCTGGTGTAAAAGTCAAAATTGGACAGTCATCACTCCAAAAGTCAGCAATCCAATGATCTTCTTGTTTAGATCCTGCTTTTATTTCGCGCACTAATTCTTGTACCACTTTTCCTTGTTGGTAGATTTCACTACCTTGACTTTCTCCATAGGCTAGAGGTTCTGGAATAACATCCGTATCATCTGCTGCAAAAGCTCTTACTTCTCCCCAATAAGGTAATAAAGCTGGAGTGTAATCAGGAAAGGTGGGCTGCCACTTTCCTAAACCTCCTCTCGGCACGTAGTTAGGGCTGTTGTTTTTTTCGTATCCTTTGTGTCCTCTAGTGTCCGTAGAAGACCACTCATAAACCGCTTTTGCCACTTCTGTTCCAAATTTCCGAGACCTAGCATATACCTCAAATGGCATATTAGCTCTAAACTTGTCATTGAAAGAGGTGGCTAGTTGATCTACTTTAAACAACAAATCTGCTGGAGCCGTAGGAAAAAGCCGCTTCATCATCATTTCATAAGCGGCATTCAGCGCCGTTGGATAGTGCATATCTTCTCCAGTAACCTCTGGAATATTTAGCCCTTCATAATAATTTCCAAATGAATTGTATTTATTTGCCATACCAGGTAAAACTGCTTCATAAGCAGCTAATCCAATATATGCACTAGCTCGTGCTGATACTGGTGGACGATAACCAGGCGTAAATCGCTCCAAACTAAGGAACATTTCATTCCACTTTAATGCTACCTCTGCAGAGTAAGTGCTGGTGGGTGCATTATAATTCACTTCTTCTACTGGCGGCTCTTCTTTTCCACAGGAACTCAAGACTAAGGCGGCTAGTACAGCAATAGTTAATGTTTTGTAACCAAAACGGTAGAAAGATTTCATGATTCACAAAATTTTTATGCACAAAAAATAGTCGAAAGCTAATATGTCAAATGTACGACATTTCTTTTACTGGGTTGCTTAAAATTAAACAAATAAGTAGGGGTAACTATTATAGTAACACGCTTTAGAGCGTGAGCTTTGTAAATACTGACAGTTTTTCGATTTCATTAGTGTTAATTGATTAATGCGCCTACTTTACTACATTAATAATACACTAGCTACGTACAATCTGGTATTTACCTTGATGGCTAATATATTGGTTTTCAATGGATTCATTTTTGTTTTTTTGAAGAAACATTAAACTTGGCATTCCAGTAGTCGAATTCTTCCTTTGATTCTTTGCTCAAAGTTAGTAATAACTGTTCAATTTTCGTTTCATTAGCATCTTTTTGTTCTGTAATTTCTTGAAAACGAACCGCAATCGCTTTATCTGCAGCTTCTGCCTTGTCAACCAGTTGATGAATATTGCTTGGCAATGAATCGTACACTTCAAACATCCGAATCAGTGGTGCATTGCTTAATGCCAGCATGTTATTGCGCTCCTGTTGAGGCATATCCGAAGGAAGTATTGCTGCTAATTCGGTATTAGTGGCTTTCCACATGGAATCTAACCGTACTTTCAGTTCTTTTTGAACTTGCTCCAGAGAATCGCGTACTTTTATTAACTGCACAGCTTCTTCATTTTCTTTCACCGTACTCGCCTCACAACTCAACAATAGTCCAACAATCAAAAACCAAAAATATTTGCGCAATATTACATCTTTTTGATATGAAAAAATGACATTTCTCATGCAGAAAATATATTTTAGAGAACAACAAAATTTACTGTGCAAAAATAGTAAGACGTTTTGAAAATACGAATAGCTGGTTATAAAACAGGCGATTAATCTTCAGTGTTTAGAAGTAATCCAGTTCTATCTAGCAGTTTGAGCAGGTATTAATTCAGCTATCCATTTCATAAATCAATCCGATTTCTTGACGTATGGCATCAAGGGTTTCTATCAATTGAAGGCTAAAATCAAGGGGGAGTATCTCACTTTCTTTTTCCCATTTGCAATACACTGGCTTGCTTCTTCAATTTCATATTCAAAACCGCCACTTTTATAGTCAAATTGAAATTCTTTTGGACTTGGCGCATCGAACAAATTCAGGTGCATAGTGGTTGGCGTAAACCATCGTCCGTGCAAATGAATAGTCCCTTTTGTACCATAAATAAAGGCTTCTGTACTGGTGTTAGTCAGCACTGTGGAATGCAAATGTGCCATTTTCCCATCTTGATAGCTGAAAACAATACCAATTTCCTCATCTACACCTGTTATCCCGATTTTCGCACTCGCCTTGATGTGCTTAGGCACACCAAACAAAAATAGAGCCAAAAACACAGGATAAATACCAATATCCAACAGCGCACCGCCACCCAACGCGCTATTGAAGATACGTTTATCAGGCAAATAAGGTGCTTTAAATCCAAAATCGGCACGAATGGAGAACACTTCTCCTAAATCACCATCTGCCAGTAGTGTTTTGGTTGCTTTCATAGTAGGTAAAAAAGCAGTCCACAGGGCTTCCATCAAAAACACATCTTTAGCTTGTGCTTTTGCAATCATAGCTTTCACTTGTTGGGTATTGATAGCAAAAGGTTTTTCACAAAGCACAGGAATACCAGCATCTAAGCACATTAAAGTGTGTTCAGCATGAAAAACATGTGGTGTTGCAATGTAGATGGCATCTAAATCAGGACATTGTAGCATAGCTTCATAGCCTGCATAAGCATGTGATGCACCAAATTCCTTGGCGAAAGATTCAGCTTGTGCTTCGGAACGAGAGGCCACAGCATGGAGTACCGCATTAGTGGTTACTTTAATATCAGTAGCAAATTTTCGTGCAATTTTGCCTGGTCCTATGATACCCCATTTAATAGGTGTTGTCATATCAAATTGTTTGTGTGATGATTGAATTTTGTTGGTTTATTCATTCTTGCCGAAAGACAAAGAACGTAATTTTCTTTTTTTTGTCACCGATTAATTTATCCAACTGGCGATTTGCCCAAATATAACTGTTTTGGACAGCCTCGATTCATATATGTTCCACGCAAGTGTGAAAAAACCTTTTCAAAAGCGGATAGCCAAATGCAAATAGCGAACTGTGTAATAGTTATAATGGTTATCTTCGCGCTCAAGTCATCAAAACCGTTCAAAGAACCTCTAAAATAAGAAACTTTGTTATGGGCTTAAAAGCTAGACTTGCCTATCCAATAGCTAAACGAATTGCTATCAATATTCGGCAACAGTCACTTCAAGCGGTCGCTATTCAGGATGCAATTAGAGCAGAACTTGTGAAACAAGCTAAGGACACTGCATTTGGGAAAGCCAACCAGTTTGCTAGTATCCGAAATTACCAAGACTTTAAAGCGCGGGTGCCAATTCAAGATTATGAAGGCTTAAAACCTTACATTGAGCGCATTAAATCTGGTGAGGAGAACGTGCTTTGGCAAGGAAAGCCAATTTATTTTGCAAAAACATCTGGCACTACTTCTGGTGTGAAATATATTCCAATCACCAAAGCCAGTATTCCTAACCACTTTAACACCGCTAGAAACGCGCTTTTCAACTACATGGTGGAGACGAGCAACAGCGCATTTATGGATGGAAATATGATTTTCCTTTCCGGAAGCCCCACCTTGGAAGAAGTAAATGGTATTTTAACGGGCAGACTTTCAGGAATTTCTAATCACCTTGTCCCTGATTGGTTGAAAGGAAACCAATTACCTACTTGGCAAACCAACTGTATCGAAGATTGGGAAGAAAAACTAGAGCGTATTGTGACAGAAACTTTGCCAGCAGATATGCGCCTCATCAGTGGTATTCCGCCTTGGGTACAAATGTATTACGAGCGGCTGTTGGCGCGTACAGGTAAAGACTATGTGAAAGATATTTTTCCTAATTTTTCTATCTTTGTCTATGGTGGTGTCAATTTTGAACCCTACCGCGCGACTTTAGAAGCACTAGTGGGCAAAAGATTAGATAGTGTAGAGACTTATCCTGCTTCGGAGGGTTTTATTGCTTTTCAGGATAGTCAAAAAGAACAAGGGTTACTGCTCAACGTCGCGTCGGGTATCTTCTTTGAGTTTGTGCCGCTAGAGGAAATAAACCAGCTTCATCCCACTCGATTGTCGCTGCAAGATGTGCAACTAGGCGTAAATTACGTGCTGATTATCAACAGTAACGCTGGGCTTTGGGGGTATAATATTGGAGATACCATAGCTTTTGTCGGACTAAATCCTTACAGAATTATTGTGACAGGGCGCGTAAAACATTTTATCTCTGCTTTCGGGGAACATGTCATTGGAAAGGAAGTGGAAGAAGCCATGCGCAAAAGTTGTCAGCAATTTCCAGTCAAAGTGGTTGAATTTACAGTCGCACCCAATGTGACACCAGAAGAAGGCGGATTACCTTACCACGAATGGTTAATAGAGTTTGAAGAAATACCTACTAATTTAGCAGCCTTTGCTGAAGCACTAGATCAAGAAATGACCGAGCAAAACATTTATTACCGCGACTTGATTGTCGGAAATATTCTACAACCTTTAAAAATCTGCGTCCTATCCAAAGATGCTTTTCGAAGTTACATGAAATCACAAGGAAAGTTAGGAGGACAAAATAAAGTGGCTCGTTTGAGTAACGACCGAAAAATTGCAGATACCCTTAAAAAAATGAAAGAAGATTCACAACCTAGCTGAGCGATGCTTTAACCGATGTTATAGATTTTCTGTTTCCTACATCAGTTTTGCTGCCGCACTGCACGCATTCACTTAACATTTGGTTAGCATTCCATTTTGCAAAAAAGAGGACTTTTTGTATTTGTTCAATTTAAAAAAATAATACCAAAAAGTTGTTTATATTGACAATAATATAAACTTTTTAAATTTTTATTAAAAAATTTGCATTAAAACCCCGTTTGTCTTAAATTTGCATCATCAAACAAATGAAAGCGAGCTGAAAGGCAAACGAGCCAAAAGCGATAAATACTGTGAGGTGATGAAATTGGCAGACATGCCCTCCTGTCTCGGGGGTGAGGAGTTCAGAATAAATCCAACTTGTTGGACTAACTGCCTCGTGGGGGTTCGAATCCTTCCCTTACAGCTTTTCTTTCTATCTTATAGAAAATTCATTTGACAGCTTTCCAACACCTGACTTCTAGGTGTTCTACCACACTATCCATTGAACCCAACCCACCTTTATGCGCCGATGATTTGGCAAGAAATACTTTTTTACTGCGACTAAGTACATTCTAATTTTCGTCTTTTGTAGTATAGGTTGCTCTTGGCGTAATTTCCCAGTCGCCTCCAACAACTAGTTCTCCTTTACTTCACGATTGTAGAAATCAAATAAGTAAGATACGCAATATAGACCAAAACAAATATACCGCCCTCGATTCTAGAGATTTGATTGCGTTTCTTGCCTGAAAAAGCAAAAATAAAGAGCAACAAACTAGCAAACATATTCATACAATGGTCTAAAGTAGCAGTAGGGCTTTGGTAGGGTAGAGGCGTAATTGTTCCCGTCAGACCCAAGATTAGGAAGCCATTAAAAATGTTAGACCCAACGACATTACCAATCGCAATATCAGAGTTTTTCTTGAAAGCAGCTGTGGCGGAGGTAGCCAATTCTGGCATAGAAGTACCTGCGGCTACAATCGTTAATCCAATCAAAGCATCGCTCATTCCAGCAGCAGACGCGATAAATTTAGCACCTTCCACCATCCACTGTGAACCAAAATATAAACCCACCAAACCACCAACAATAAATAAAATGGATTTCCCTAGTGACATTGGTTTATCGTCCTTATTTTCTGCTGCAATTTCTTCTGCCAGCGCGTCTTTGTTAGACTCATTACGAGAGGAGAGTACTGTATAGTACATAAAAAACAATAAAAAATCCAAGTAAACCTAGTGCATCCGTTCTGCTTATCACGTTTGTGGCAGTACGGTCGAAGAAAATATCGTTAGCGAATAAAGTTAACATAACAGCCGATAAGAGGCTTAATGGAATTTCAATCCAAACAGATTTACTTTGAATATCAATAGGGTAGATGAGGGCAGCAATACCCAGAATTAAGAAGATATTAAAAATATTGCTCCCAACAACATTCCCAATCGCAATATCTACGGAGCCAGAAAGTGCTGCGGATATATTCACAGCCAGTTCAGGAGAAGAAGTTCCAAAGGCTACAATCGTCAAACCAATAATCAAATCTGAAACACCAAAACGCTTAGCTAATTTGGAGGCACCATCACGAGAATAGATGCACCACCAATCGTTACTGCAATACCAACAATGACAAATAAAATATTAATAAAAATCTGCATAGTGCTGAAATTCCAAGATTCCTTTTGATAAACTATAAAACCGCGCAAAAGTAATAGCTTTTGCGCGGTTTTTATAGTTTTAGCTTCGCGAAGTTTTTTTATTGCAAGATTTTATCAATCGCGCAACCTATCCGTAGAACGTACCAGTTGATCATCTTTTTTAATTCCCCTCATGGCTAAAAACAAAAAAACAATAGCAAGAATGGGTAAAAAAATACCTAAACCATCGTTTGGCTCAACCTCAATTTCAGGTTGATTAATTCCATCGCGCAAAAAAAGTAGAATCCCTAATACTAATCCAATAATATTGGCGACTGTTGCCACGCGCGTTAAATTACTTTGTAGGGAACGATTTTGATACAAAAAAATCGCAACAATCGCTAATGCTGCTGCGCCAATGAAAAGAAAAATCAATCCTAAGTTATCGGAAATCTTATAATTACCATCTGCAAAAAGAGAAGAAGTTACGACTAATTCTTCGGTACTTGCGAAAGGTAATCCCAACAAACCCAAGCAGCACAAGCCTGCCAGCGCTAAATAGATGGTTTGAATGCGTTGAATCATAGATATTTCTATTTGATGACGGGCGAATTTAGGAAATGTATGCAAGGAATTACTAACTTCGTTATGGAGAATTTTTTAGACCTTTGAATACATGAATGAAAAAAGAATGGTTGATAAAGTATTATTTTTGCTTTGTCTAGCTAGAAGGTGTCAAAAAATCAATTTGTAATATTAGCTATTATTGTGTAAATGAAGAACAAACCAGAACTAAGCTTTTGGGAACGAGATACTTACTATCGAAAAGCAGATGTAGTAATCGTAGGAAGTGGTATCGTAGGGCTAAACGCAGCCTTGAAATGTAGAGAGCTTCTGCCTCAAGCTCGAATTGTGGTGATAGAACGAGGTACATTGCCTAGTGGTGCAAGTACGAAAAATGCAGGTTTTGGATGTTTGGGTAGCCTTACTGAATTGTTGGACGACTTGCAGCACCACCGCGCAGAGGAAGTTTGGGGCTTAGTACAAAGTCGTTGGGAAGGGTTACTCCGGTTGCGGCAAAAGCTTTCAGACGCAAGGATAGATTACGAACAATACGGCGGATTCGAACTTTTTTTAGAGGAGGACGAAGCCACTTTTCAAGCCTGTCTGCCTTATTTATCTTATATCAATGAGCATTTTGCGCACATCACAGGAGAAAAAGAAGTATTTAAAGTAATAGATAAAATCATTCCTAGCTTCAATTTTAAAGGGGTGAGGCATCTAGTATGGAGCGGCTTGGAGGGACAATTGCATCCTGGAAAAATGATGCAAGCCTTACAAAATTTAGCATCAGTTAACGGTATTTCTTTTTGCATGGTGTGGAAATAGCGAGCTTGCAAGTAGCTCCCAAAAGTGTAGAACTCTTGACTGGTGACGGATTCACACTTCATGCAGAGCGCGTGCTGGTAGCTACGAATGGTTTCGCACGACAACTGTTGCCAGAGTTGAATTTGCAAGCCGCTCGCAATCAAGTTTTAATCACTAATCCGATTCTGAATTTATCTTTCAAAGGCTGTTTTCATTACAACAAAGGCTATTTTTATTTTCGTAATGTTGGGAATCGTATTTTACTGGGTGGTGGTAGAAATTTAGACAGCATAGCAGAAACCACTGATCAATTTGGTTTGACAGAACCTATCCAAGAAGCACTACTTAAGTTGTTGCATGATACTATTTTGCCTTATCAAGCTGCTGAAGTGGAGCAGTGGTGGAGTGGTATTCTTGGAATTGGCGACCAAAAATATCCTATTGTCCGGATGCTGAATGAGCGCGTAGGCGTAGCTGTACGCATGGGTGGTATGGGCGTAGCGATTGGCACTTTAGTCGGCGAACGGGCTGGTGAAATGCTAGTAAAAAGTTAATTTGAGTCATGTTGTACCGTTTGCTATTGTGCTTAAAGAAAGTTTTTTTTATATCACATGGAGTATCCATAAATTGAGGTTGTTCAAAGTAATTGTATTTGGGTAAGAATCGAACAGTAAATTGCGTCATATCAGTTACTAACCACCACACCAACTTAAACATTCAGTAATGTCAAACATCAAACTTTGGGTTTTTCTTCCTCCACTAAGCATTTTGGTAGCAGCAGCTATATTTAGTTTAGTGGATGTGACAAGTTTTTTATCTTGGGCAACCTACATTAATAATTGGTTGTTGGACTATTTTGGATGGCTTTATTCGCTATCCACGCTGTTTTTTTTAATCATCTGTACTTGGGTATATGTTTCGCCTATCGGACAATTAAGAATAGGCGGTAAGGAGGCAGTTCCTTTTCTGACGCGCTGGCGTTGTTTCTATTTCCCTAACCACCACTATTGCCATTGGTATTTTATTTTGGGGTTCTGCAGAGCCATTTGGTATCATTTGCATCA
>JAAUTG010000116.1 GCA_012031785.1 Saprospiraceae bacterium
CTATGACCCTCAATTTGGGTTTGCCAATACCTACTTCTTGCCCAAATGTACCCGAAGAAGTGTTAATTCCTAGAAATACTTGGGCGGACAAAGCACAATACGATAGCACTAAGCAAAAATTGATTCAACTTTTTCAAAATAATTTTAAGCAGTTTGAAGCCGCCGTTAATCCAGAAATTTTGATGGCAGGTCCCAAATTGTAATATCAATCATCATCACTGATATTACGCATTTAGCCATTTACTTTTAAAAAGGTTTTTGTGCTTGAATTAAGTGCATATCGGTTAATTAAGGTTTAACAACTGGTTAAAGATGTTCCACTTCGAATCTTCCGAATGCTTTATTTTAGCGCATCTAGGGGCAACTGCGTAATACCAATTCTGTAAACTCCAAAGATTTCTCTCTGTCAATTTCTAGCTGGTCGGTACAATCTGACTACCATTCAGCGGGAAATGAACTAAAAAAACTATCACTTGAACCTAAATTCGACTAAGAGTTTAGCTAATTCAGGAAATATTCAAGCTATCTGAGTATTTTTAGGAAAGTATAAGTTTTAACAGCTAGTTTTTTACAGGGGAAAAAATTCACTTACGAATCCTGTTTGCGTACTCTCAAAGCGCGTAAAATTTTAATACCTGCGCCAATAACGTATCTATATCTTCCTTCGTATGGGCTGCATTCAGTACCACTCTTGTGATAATAGGGTCTGTTGGTTTGGGATATGGAAAACTTGAAATTAGAATACGGTTTGCCAACAGTGCCTGATAAACTTCTGTGAGAGGTGTATAAAAGACAGGATAATTTTCTAAATACTGCCAATCAGTAATCCCATGTTGCTGCAAGGCATCAGAAAAATACTGAATATTAGAACGTAGCTGTTTTAGTAGGGTATGGCGTAGAATGGAAGTTTGTAAAAAAGCATAAAGGTAAGCGGGGACAATAGGAGAAGCACCACCGTAAAAATAACTCGTCTTTAGCTGCTCGAACCATTTCTGACTAGACAGCACTACGCCGCCTGGAATACCTAGCGCCTTTCCCAATGAGCCTACTACCACCGTGGTAAGGTGATCGTGTGGGGGTAGCATAGTCAGAATGCCACCACCATGATTACCAATCACACCCAATCCGTGTGAATCGTCAATCAATAGCATAATAGATTGATTTTTAGGCAAGTCTGAAATCCAAGTAAAATGATAAGGCGTGGCACGAAGCGGGTCAATACTATTACAAAAGATAGCTAAGTGAGAGGTAGTGTTCGCCAACTCTAATGTTTTATCAATCCAGTTTGGATAATTCAGGTCAGACAAAGCACTATGCTCGCCCCATAAAGCAGGATGGGTATCTTTTTCATAATGCTTGACATACTGTTTGGGAATAAGTTGCTGTACCATTTGCCCTGCCAACATGCCTGAGGAAAGCGTGAAAGCCGTTTCTGCGCCAGTTACTTCACATAAGTAGGCTTCTGCTTTTTCAAATACTTCAAAACGAGTGTTAGATAGCCTTGAGCCACCAAAATTACTACCATATTTTTGTATTCCCTCCAACAAAGAGTGCTGAAAAGCTACTTGTGAGTTGATAGCTAAATAGGAAGTACCACTAAAATTGAGATAGCGCGTTCCATTCAGGACAATTGTTCTTCCTTCCACTGCATCAATATATTGCATATCCTTTTCTAATTATCCCAACAAATAACCAAATGCCCAACCTGCACCTTATCAAATTTAGGTAAAATACTGCTCATGCCCTTTTTCTGGGCGTGGCTCTGACCAATAATCAAATTGTGGCGTATTCAATGCCAAACGATAAACATCGGTCAAATGATTAAGGATACCAGGACGCAACTTGGGAATAATCTGTACGTCATACAATTCTTCTACGCTGCTTTGATAACGAATATGACCTACTGGCACTCCTGTTGGTAGATGGATAATCTCGACACCTGCATAAATTGCTTTTTGGGCAATTGGTAAATCCCTAAAAGTAGAAGCGTTCTGCCTCAATTTTGACATTCCCACAAACAAATAATCACCCCACTTTGCCATACCACGTACAAAACCATCCAACTGCACGACAACATCATATTTTCCAGTGGCTATATCCACTTGAATTACCTCTCCAGTAGCAGAGAGTAAACAATACAATTTGCCGTCTATCCAGCGCGGAGAATGTGGCATTTTCAAGTTGGATGCTACCACCTCGCTAGTGGGAACATCCATAATGAGTCCGTCTCGCTCCACATTTGGTCGCCAGCCTTTTGGCGTAGTTGTTTGCCCGAACATAGTCACGTACTTAGGTTCACCGTTCACCATGGTCATTCCATTGAGGTGGCAATAATCTACTGGCTCAAACGCTTTGATGAATGGCGGAAACCATTTCGGCGTAAAACTATAATGGTCATTAATCACGGAAAGGCAGGAAAATCGGGTATTGACTGCCCAAAGACTGCCTTGTTCATCCCAATCCAAATCATGCAAATCCACCATCCCCACATGATAAATGGCGCGTGGGAGATAAAGCGCGTCATAAGTATGAGGGTTTGGCGGGTAATTATGAGCCAAACCCGTGGCATCAGCCAAAACAATTACTTCATCTTTTGTGGCAATCGCCATGCGTCTGCCATCAATTGCCAAGCCCATTGCTTTTTGAAAATCTCGCGGCAATTGAACCAATTGGTTGGTATCACTTGGGCTAATGAAAATGAGTTTACCCGCTTGATATGTGGTTATGACAATAGAACAACCTAAAGCAGTTAATAACTCCGCTACATTTGGCGAATAAGTACAACTAAACGGTGGTGGTGGTGTATTCATAATGAAAGTTAATAACCAAGTTATGAGTTACAAATTATTGAGTTTATGATCTGATAATAAATTCGTTGTAAAAGTAAATTAATGCTTAAACTTATTGCTTATTGATTAATTAATTCAACGTGAAGCGCAATATCGTAAGATTGACTTAAATGATATAGGAAAATGTTTTGTTTTTGAGTAATTTTGAATCAGCAGACGTTATTAACTACCTTAACTATGAGTGATAAGTCTTTTTTATGATAATCAATGAATAACAAGTAAAGCATCAATCTATTCATTATTTAAACTAGCTAATATGGATAATTACACAATTGTGTTTCATCAACTTTTCATAGCGGAAATTAAAAGACGGTTATTTGAGGAAAACCAAGCTAGAATTGTGCAGTGTTTACACTCGTTGAGCGAAGAAGAAATCTGGTTTCGTCCCAATGAAAATAGCAACAGCGTGGGTAATTTAGTATTGCACCTTTGCGGCAACATCACACAATGGGTGGTTGCTGGATTTGGAAAAGCAGAAGACCACCGAGACCGTCAAGCAGAGTTTGATGAACGGAGATTAATTCCAAAGGAAATTTTGCTACAACAGTTAGCACAAGTAATGGATGCAGTAAAAGTGGTAATAGACGAACTATCTCCTGACCAACTTTTATCTGCTGTACAAGTGCAAGGTTTTACAGAGCATGGTATTAGTATTCTTGTGCATGTAACGGAGCATTTTTCTTACCATGTTGGACAAATTACTTACATCGTCAAGTTATTGAAAAACAAGGATATGGGGTACTACGCAGGACTAAACTTAAATCAAACAGGAAAATAAGGTTTACAATCGTTTAACAATATATTCGTCATAAACCCCCTTTGGTCAGACGATGTAGCCTTTTTCAGATGGAGCGAAGGTTGCTTCAATCTTTTTTCTTCGTGATTTTTTCAACAATCTCACTGGCTTTTTTCTAACTTTGTCGCACAATATCTTATAAACAGGTTATCTTTTTTTGTTCTTTTTGCTAAGCTAACCTGTTTTTTCCTTTTTCCTTCCTACTTTTCTATACAACTTTTTTCTCCGTTTTTTTAGGGTGATTTTAAATATGATAAAGAATAAAAGAAAGGAAGGAAAAGCAAAGAGGGAGTATGTAAAGCATCAATTTGCTTTTATTAAGGCATTTGTTGCCAAATTTTTAATTGATAAGTAGGTGGGGTAACTGTTAAAGCCACACTGCTAAAACACGAGCTTCCTTCATATTGGTAGTTCTTGTTTTTCAATTTTATTAGAGTTGATTGATTAATAATACTTATTTAATAAGCAACCATTTTTAAAATTTGACTTATCCATGAAAAAAATGTTTTTATTCGTTGTTTTGTCAACTGCTTTAGCAGCCTGTAAAACACCCCAACCTGTGACCCAAGCTCCTTCCACGGAACTTGAAACGCGCCCGAAAAATATTATTTTGATGATTGGGGACGGTATGGGACTTACCCAAATCACGGCGGGTACTTACAGCAACAATAATTATTTGCACTTGGAGCAATTTCCAATTGTAGGTATCCATAAATCCTATTCAGCGGAAGATTTAATCACTGACTCAGCGGCTGGTGCCACCGCTTTTGCATTCTGGCAAAAAAACATACAATGCTGCCATCGGCGTAGATACAGATACCATCAGCTTGAAAACAATTTTAGAAGAAGCAGAAGGGCGTGGTATGGCATCTGGTTTGATAGCAACTTCCAGTATCACACACGCAACTCCAGCTTGTTTTATTGCGCATGTGTCAAATCGCAGCAATATGGAAGAAATTGCTACATTTTTTCTAAAGACAGAAATTGATTTTTTCGTGGGTGGTGGAAAAAAGTTCTTCGATAGAAGAAGCCAAGATGGTAGAAATCTTTACCAAGAACTACAAACCAAAGGCTACCAAGTTTCTGATTTTGTAAAAGAAGAGTTAAATGAAATTAACGTCAACAGCAATAAGAATTTTGCTTATTTTACTGCCGAAGAAGAACCCTTACCGCGTTCACAGGGACGTGATTATCTGCCTCTAGCGTGCGAGAAAGGAATAGAGCATCTCGACAAGCGAGGTGGAGAAAAAGGATTCTTTATGATGATAGAAGGTTCACAAATTGACTGGGGAGGACACGCTAATGATTCTAGGTACATTATCAGCGAATTATTGGATTTTAACGAAGCGGTTGGAAAAGTGTTAGAGTTTGCTAAAAAAGATGGTCAAACCCTCGTCATTGTTACTGCTGACCATGAAACTGGTGGCTATGCAATCAACCCTGGTTCTACAATGGACACTATTGTAGGTGCTTTTACTTCCACTTACCACACCGCCGCTTTGATTCCTGTTTTCGCTTATGGACCAGGTGCAAAACTGTTTAGTGGTATTTATGAAAACACTGCAATTTATACCAAAATGAAACAAGCGTTAGGCTTGGAACTAGATAAATAATTGATATTGTTTAGGAATTGAGCTTTAGTGAGTTGGTCTTTGACTATTTAGTTTTTTGATAAGTATTAGGTACTATTTTTTAAAGGTTTAACAATCAAGTGGCTAAAGACCAACTCCCTAAAGACCAAAACTTGGAGGCTTATTCTTCCCGAATCAAGGCTTGAATACGTTTGGCGCGATAAGCTGCGGGAAGCGAAGCAATAAGACCTACTATCAGCACCACACTAATCACTGCCACAAAATCAGTCCAGCGAATGCTCATGGGGTAAGCGTCCACCACAAAACCCTCTGGAATAGGAATGATACCATACTGCTTCTGAATCATATAAATCAATAACGCTGCTACAAAACCAATACCTAACCCAAAGATGCAAAGCAGTCCACCTTCGTAAAGAAAAATGTTCCGTATGGTTTGGTCATGGCTACCCATAGATTTTAAAATAGCAATATCCTGTTTTTTCTCTAACACAATCATCCAAAGTGAACCAATCAAATTGAACGCCACCAAGAGTAAGGTTAATGTCAAGATGGCGAAACTCATCCACTTTTCAATATTCATTAGTTTCAAGAAAGCCTCGTCTTGTTGATAGCGCGTTTGCACAATATACTGATCACCAAGCAATTGTTTAACATTTTTAATAACGGTTTTGGTATTAATATTTTCTGATAGCTTAAGTTCTAACGCACTGATGGCGTTCGGTTTTTCGACTAGTCGTTGTACGAACCCCAAATTGGTGATAATATATTCGTAGTCAAAATCCTGTTGAAACGCAAAAGTGCCTGCTGGATAAAGAAATTGCTTCCGGAAAGGCTTGTCAAGAGGTCCTGTTACTTCTGTTTTAGGCATATATACATCCAGCGACGAAAAATCGTCCTCCAAATCCACCCCCAATTTATTCTTCATTCCTATTCCAAGTACAGCAAATGACATTTCGTTCAACTGAGTTGCATAAACGCCATCCCGAATGGTAGAATCAATACTGGTGACGTGCCTAAAAACAGTATCCACCCCTTTCAAAGTGCCAAAAGCCTGATTGTTATTGTATTCAAAAAAAGCAATTTCTTCTAATGTCCGCGAAACGTATGCCACGCCTTCTAAATTTATCAATTCTTGCAAGTGATGCTATCTATTTCCATCATCTTACCTTTAGCGGGTTCAACTTTTACTTCTGGGTTGAAATTGCTGAACAAACTCAATAGCAAATCCTCAAAACCATTGAATACAGAAAGCACGAGCGTGAATGCTGCTACCTGAATGGCAATACCAAGCACAGAAACACCTGTAATGATATTGATGGCATTAGTAGATTTTTTGGCGAATAAATATCGTCGAGCAATTTTAAGCGGTAAATTCATAAAAAAAGTAATATGGTTAAATTGCAGTACAGTTTTTAGAAACCAGTAAAAGATGCAAGATACTAACTTTCCCCCAAAACCTTGCTGTTTAAGATGGATAGGCGTATCAAGACAAAGCAACCTAAGCCTCTGATTAATGTTACACAGTTGAGGCTTTAACTGTTCGTTTTATTTGCACATACTTAATTTTTTTTCCAGCTTTCAGATGCACTTTTTCGTACTCTGTTTTCAAATTTAAGGCTTCGTGGTAGCGTGTAGATTCAGCATAAATATCCCCATGATGATACACCAGTTCATAATCATTGGTTTTTTTTAAAGTATCAAGCGTAAAATTATACAGTTCCGTAGAATCCGTTTTTAAATGAATAACACCATCTATTGTCAAAAGCTGTTGATAACGGGCTAAAAAGTCAAGACTAGTCAATCGCCTATTGATTTTACCTGGCTCCAAAAAAGGGTCTGGGAAAGTAATCCAAATCTCAGCTACCTCGTCAGGTGCAAAAAAAGCTCATCATTTCAATGCGCGCTCGAATAAAGGCAACTTGAGCCAGTTGTTCCTCCAAAGCAGTTTTCGCGCCACGCCAAATACGCGCACCTTTGACATCCACACCAATAAAATTCCTGTCAGTAAATTGACGTGCCAACCCCAACGCATAATCTCCTTTTCCGCAAGCCAATTCTAATGTGATAGGATAATTGTTTTGGAAATACTGCTCCTTCCAAACACCTTTTAATGATACTAACTCATTTTCTTGCTTCGTCAGCAACGGACTATGAATATCAAGATGTTCTAGTACGTTGGGGTAACTTAGTATTTCTGAAAATTTTAGTAATTTATTTCGCTTACTCATTTTTGACGATTTCTGTATTAGTTACAACTGATGTTACGCAGTTCGCTTTGTGTTTATTTGATGTGTATTCACTGAAGTGTCCCAGCCATAATGGCTTAAAATATTTACATCAGAGCAAATGGCTGATAGCAAAAAGCCATTGGCACAATGTGATTCATCAGGTAATTGCCTGATAGTAAATAATTTGTAAAGACACCTGTTAATATTTTATTCATAACTTAGTGAGTTCCTTTTTTGTAAAAAGCGCAAAAATATCTAAAGATTTGAATAACAACATCAAGTTAGTGATGAGTTATAAATTATGAGTTACAAGTAGTGCGTTAATTACCTAATAACTAAAAAGTTATAAAATCATCAATCTACCCTCCCCACTCATCTTTAATCACGCTATCTTTTTTATTGATTTTTTTGCATTTTATTTCAAAAACACAAAATAAAGTATAAATTTCCCCTTCGTTTCGCAAAATGAAAAACTAAGTACGATGGAATACATTTTAGCTTTAGATCAAGGGACGACCAGTTCCAGAGCCATCCTTTTTGACAAGTCGGGCAGCATCTGTGGTGTGGCGCAAAAAGAGTTCACACAATACTATCCCAAAGCAGGTTGGGTGGAACACGATGCCAATGAAATCTGGCAAACTCAACTCCGTGTGGCACAAGAAGTAATAAAAAGAGCAGAAATCGCCCCGCAAGCAGTGAAAGCTATTGGCATCACCAATCAGCGGGAAACCACCGTTATTTGGGATAAAATACAGGAGAACCCATTCATCCTGCCATCGTTTGGCAAGACCGCCGAACCGCAGATATTTGTGACGAACTAACCAAAATGGGACTTACAGACTATGTACGCGCCAACACGGGGCTCGTGATTGACGCTTATTTTTCTGGCACGAAAATTAAATGGTTGCTAGATCATGTGGAAGGCGCGAGAGAAAAAGCAGAAAGTGGCGATTTACTTTTTGGCACAGTGGATACCTGGTTGGTTTGGAAATTGACAGGGGGCAAACACCACGTAACAGACTATTCCAACGCATCCAGAACGCTGCTTTACAACATTCGAGAACTCCGATGGGATAATCACCTGCTCAAAACCCTCGAAATACCTACACAAATACTACCAGAAGTAAAATCTTCGAGCGAAATATATGGCTACACCACGAGTTATCTATTTGGTACTGAAATTCCAGTGGCGGGTATCGCTGGCGACCAACAAGCCGCTTTGTTTGGGCAAGCCTGCCACGAAAGTGGTATGGCTAAAAACACCTACGGCACAGGCTGTTTCATGTTGATGAACACTGGAGAAACATTGGTCACTTCCCAAGCTGGTTTGGTTTCCACTATCGCTTGGGGCTTGAATCAAAAAGTTAATTACGCACTTGAAGGTAGTATTTTCATCGCTGGCGCTGCGATACAGTGGTTGCGCGATGAACTGAAATTGCTAGATGCTTCTTCGGATTCAGAGTATTTTTCTAGTAAGGTGCCCAGCACGGAAGGCGTTTACGTAGTGCCCGCGTTTGCTGGTTTGGGCGCACCTTATTGGGACATGTATGCAAGAGGAGCTATTTTTGGCTTGACCAGAGGTACCACCAAAGCGCATTTGGTACGCGCTACCCTAGAATCGTTGGCTTACCAAACGAAAGACGTGTTGGATGCTATGGAAAAAGATTCGGGTGTTCCTCTGAAAGCTCTTCGAGTGGATGGTGGTGCTAGTGCCAACAACCTATTGATGCAGTTTCAAGCAGATATTTTGGGTGTTCCTGTGGAGCGTCCGACCATCATCGAAACAACCGCTTTAGGTGCAGCCTACTTAGCAGGTCTAGCGATTGGTTATTGGCAGCAAGACGAAATCAACCACAATTGGAAGCTGAACCGCGCTTTTCCCTCCGTTATGGAAAACGAGGCGCGCGAACAACTTTACCGCGGCTGGAAAGAGGCAGTTCGCCGAACTATGGGTTGGAATAATCCAATTTAGAACAAGGCTGAAATGATGGGAGTGTTGTTGGACTAATTTTGATATTCGTTTAACATTTCTGTACTTGCACTTCATTTATTACTGAAAACTCCGAAAAAGTCTTCGGAGTTTTCAGTTTAAAAACTAAAAATGCAACGGCTTATCAATTACCCCAATTTAGTAATCTAGCCTTTTCCTTGCAAAAAGCCAGAAATTCCTTGCTGAATAATATTTCCTAATATTTTCTCATTTTCTCCATTTTCCTTTGCTGCAACAATAGTGCGGATGGAAAAGGAACGCAAGGCATCAAGCACTGATAAAGTACCTTCTGCAGAGTCCTTTCTTCCAGTGAATGGGAATGTGTCTGGTCCTCGTTGGCACTGTGCGTTCAAGTTGATACGCCCGACTTGGTTGGCGAAAGTATCAATTAAATAAGCAATCGTAGTTGGACTTTTGCTAAAGATACTCAATTGCTGACCAAAGTTTGAGTTAACCACATACAAAATAGCTTCTTCTAAGTCGCGGAAAGACATGACGGGAATGACAGGTCCGAACTGTTCTTCAGAGTAAAGTCTCATTTTTCATTCACTGGATACACGATGGCTGGATAGAAGAAAGTAGCATTTACTGCACTCCATTTTCATTCACCACTTGTGCGCCATGCGCTTTAGCATCTTCTACAATCTCCGTAAGGTACTTGCATTTGTCGGGTTCTGGAAGTGGGGTCAAAGCTACATTTGGATCCCAAGGCATTCCAATTCCTAGTTTGGACACTTCTGCTGACAGTGCTTCCAAGAAAGATTGAACGATAGATTCATGGACAATCAGCATTTTTAAAGCCGTACAACGCTGTCCATTGAAAGATAAGCTTCCCGTAAGGCATTCAGAAACAGCCGTTTTTAAATCCGCATCAGGCAAAACGATAGCTACGTTTTTAGCGTCCAAGCCTAATACTGCCCTCAAACGGTGTGCTTTAGGGTGCATTTTTTTCAATTGGTTTGCGCCTTCGTTGGTACCAATAAAAGCAAAAGCATCTATTTTCCCCGATTCCATCAAAGCCCCAACCGTAGCGCGACCAGAACCATAGATGACGTTGATCACACCGGGAGGGAAAACATCACGAAAGATTTTTAGGAACGGACGAATCAGTAAAACTCCATACTTTGCAGGTTTAAAAACTACGGTATTACCCATGATTAGCGCGGGAATGAGGGTAGAAAAAGTCTCATTCAAAGGATAGTTGTAAGGACCCATACAAAGCGTTACGCCTAATGGTACTCTTCTAATTTGCGCCATAATCCCTTGTTCGTACACCACTTTATCTGAATCTCTGTCTAAGCGAATCAACTCGTTAATTGTATCTACAATATAGCTTACGGTTCGGTCAAATTCCTTTTCTGAGTCTTTAAGGGATTTACCAATTTCTAGCATGAGCAATTTTACAACTTCCTCGCGCACCTCTTTCATTTCTTCTACAAAGCGACGCATATAATTGATGCGTGCATCGGTAGTGAGCATGGGCCAATAGCCACGCCCAAGGTCGTATGCTCGCACGGCGGCATCTAAGGCTTCTAAAGACTCTTTGCTAGTTAACATAGGCGTACTGCCAATTAAATAGCGGGATGGTTGACCGTCCTTCACTATACAAACTGGGGATTCGATAGGGTTCATATTACCTAGCCATATTCTCAATTGCCCATTGACTAGGTACTCGCGCTGCTCCAAAAGGGTTTCTATTCGATACGCTTCTGGAACTGCATCTAGCGTAGGGAAAATGGACTGAATTTGTTGTAATGTTGCCATGTTATGCTAAATATTGGTCGTGAATTGATTGATGACTATTTTTTTATCTTTCAGTGTTGGTTTTGTATGAGTTTTTGTTCTTCCAACTCGTTACTAATTCGATTGGTTAAATTGACAAACTCTGAAACCCCTAAACGCTCTGGTCGCAATTCAAAAAATGCTTCTTTCAGCATGGCATGGTCGCCTAAGAACGATTTCATGGTATTGCGCAGCATTTTTCTTCGCTGGCTGAATGCTTGTTTCACAACTTTAGTGTATAGTTTGGGGTCACAACCGAGTTCTTGATTTTCTTTTCTCGTCAATCGAATGACCGCAGAAGTGACTTTGGGCGGAGGATTGAAATGCCCTGCTTTTACCGAAAATAGGAGTTTACCTTCATAAAACGCCTGCACTAATGCACTGATTACGCCATAATCCTTTCCGCCAGGAGGAGCAACTACTCGTTCTGCCATTTCTTTCTGAAACATTCCTACTAACTCAGGCACTTGCGCCTTATAGTCCAACATCTTAAATACAATTTGAGAAGAAATGTTGTATGGGAAATTACCAATAATAGCAAAAGGACGGTTTCCTACCAGTTCTTCCAATTGTAATTTCAGAAAATCCTTATGAACTAATCTAGGTTCGAGGTTGGGGTAATGTACTTTCAAATGAGCCACCATATCTTGGTCTGCTTCCACGGCATATAGTACGAACAATCTGTCTAACAAGTATTTAGTCAACACCCCTTGACCAGGACCTACTTCTATCACATCGCCATAATCCGCTGTTAGCAATAAGCTATCCGCTATTCTAGCTGCAATAACTTCGTTGTTTAGAAAGTGTTGCCCGTAGGATTTTTTGGCTTTCATTAATAAAAACGCTTTGATGAATGAATAAACGGTGTTGAGGTAAAAAAACGAACATTAAAAAACAACAGTTCACAAGGGAAACAGAAATAAACTTCATTCTGTTTTGTCTAAACGAGTTGGTTTTCTGCTACTTTTGAATTTAGTTTGCGATTTCAATTTTGGACATAACCACAAATTGCCAATTGCGTCCATCAAACTCAAAGAACAAGATAAATCAATTTTAGTATAAAATTAGATTTTTAAATTGTAATATTCATGGAAAAAATCAAAATAGGCATCACCGTTGGGGATTTGAATGGGATTGGATTGGAAGTTATCCTAAAAACATTGATGGATAAACGTATTCCTGAACTTTGTACGCCGTTTATTTATGGGTCTTCCAAAGCAGTTTCTTATCATAAAAATATTGTAGGAATTGATTTTCAGTTTCATCAAGTGAAAGGGGCTGATAAATACATGCCTGATAAAATTAATGTGGTCAATTGCTGGAATGAAAGTGTAAATATTTCATTGGGCAAAGCTACTGATTTAAGTGGTCGCTACGCTTTCAAGGCTTTAGAAGTTGCGGTTGCTGAACTAAAAGAAGGCTTTATAGATGCTATTGTTACTGCACCTATTAATAAGGAGGCAATGAAAATGGCAGATTTTCCTTTTCCTGGTCACACTGAGTATTTCACACAGCGATTTGAAATCAGAGAGAGTCTGATGCTGATGCTGAATGAGTCTTTGCGTGTGGGGTAGTTACTGGACACATTCCTTTAGTGGATGTCCCTAAAACCCTCACAAGGGAACTTATTACTCAAAAAGTTAGAATCTTACACGATTCTTTGCGAATTGACTTTGGTATTGAACGACCTACTATTGCCGTACTTGGCTTGAATCCTCACGCCAGCGATAATGGCGTAATTGGTGATGAAGAAGAAAAAGTAATACGTCCCGCCATCATCGAACTGAAGAAAAATGGGGTGGTAGCTATGGGACCGTACCCAGCAGATGGTTTTTTTGGTTCTGGTCAGTACAGAAAGTTTGATGGCGTAATAGCTATGTACCACGACCAAGGGTTGATTCCTTTCAAGGCACTATCTTTCAATGCAGGTGTGAATTATACTGCAGGTTTACCAATTATACGCACTTCTCCTGACCATGGAACTGCTTACGATATTGCAGGTAAAAACAGTGCGGATGAAAGTTCTTTCCGTTTGGCGTTATTTAATGCGATTGATATTGTAAAAAACAGGAAAACTTACTTTGCAGATAGAGAAAATGCGTTAGTCCGACGCAGCGATACACTGGAACAGATAGAAGAAATCATTGAAGATTAAATTCAAATGCTGTTATTGGCTAGCTGTCTTTAGTCGTTTAAGACTTAAATTTCAGCAGGCTGATGACCAAATATTAAGCACAAACTGTGTAATTTTACTAATGCTTGAAGGAGTAATATTACACAGTTTGATTAGCTGAAATTTATTTGCTACGCATTTGCAGCGTCACTCCAACACCAACGATTGGGGTAGGAGCAAGTTCTACACTGGGTTTAATTCTAAAACTCAAATCCTCGCTCATATCAAAATCGTTGAGGTGAGCATCCACGAAACTCCAAACTCCGTTCAGCACCAAATGTCCTACAAATAAGCCCATCCAAGAAAGCTGGCGATTTTTATCGTAAGTATCGCGCAAGGATTTGATGGAATTAGAAGAATAACTTTCTACTAATAAATCAAAAGTTGCGGCTTCGTTTAAAGACGCATTGGAAAGTGGTGGACAACCCAATTCGGGTTTTCTAGCTTGCTCTTTAATGAGCTTAGCGCAGTAGGCATCTTGAAGTAAATTGTACCGTCTAGTATTGAACTGGATACCGTAAATGGCGGCACCTACACCGACGTAAGCAATAGGAAGTTTCAAATATTTTTTGTTGATGATATGCCCTGAACCAGGCAGCACCAGAGAATATAGTCCAATTTGTTTAGGAGAAAGTGGCTTTTTATCTAGGTCTTGCTGCTTTGCATTAGGCACCGCAAGGGTGTCAAAAGGTAGCAATTCCAGTTCGTTAGTCAAGCTATCTTGTGCTTGACTAATTATCCCTATCAGCAAACTTACCCATAAAAGTATTGTTTTCATACAAAAACAAACGCTGAATTGGTGAAATTGATGCTTCTCTTGAATCGAATTAACTTTTCGTTTAAACATTAAGCAAGTCTAGTATTCTATTTAAGTCCTCATCGCTTTGAAAAGGAATGACGATTTGTCCTTTTCCTTTATCACTTACTTTAAGCTGAACTTTTGTATCCAAGAAATGAATCAAATTATCCTGCACTTTTCTATAATTGCCATCTAAATTGGGTTTCTTGAGGCTGGGTTTCACCTTTTCTGCTCG
>JAAUTG010000117.1 GCA_012031785.1 Saprospiraceae bacterium
TTGCAGGAAGAACATTGGGATACGGTTATTACACCTAAAAAAGCCTCTTTTTGATTTGAAGTTAAAGGAGCTTTGGAGACATCGTGACTTGTTGTTTTTAGTTGTGAAACGCGACTTTGTGGCACTTTACAAGCAAACTATTCTAGGTCCGATATGGTTTTTCTTGCAGCCCTTGTTGATGTCTTTGATGTTCACGGTGGTTTTTGGTCGCTTTGCAGGTATCCCAACAGATGGTATTCCCAAAATGGTATTCTATTTGGCTGGATTAACGAATTGGATTTATTTTTCGGAGGTATTTAAAAAAATATCTACTACTTTCAAGGACAATCAACAAATATTTGGTAAGGTGTATTTCCCTAGATTAGTCATGCCTTTTGCAGTGACTATGACGGGCTTGCTTCGCTATTTTATTCAGCTTTTGCTTTTTTTAGGTTACTATTTTTATCATATTTGGCAAGGCGCACCTATGCAACCTAATCAATATTTATGGCTGCTCCCAGTATTGATAATTTTATTGGCGTTGCAAAGTTTAGGATTGGGACTAATATTCACAGCTTTGACGACCAAATATCGCGACTTGGTGCTGCTTTTACAGTTTGGTATCCGAATAGCAATGTATGCTACACCAGTCATTTTACCACTTTCAGAAGTAATTAATAAGTATCCTGATTACCAGCTTTTATTATCCTAAATCCAGTATCTTCTATCATCGAAACTTTCCGATATGGATTTACGGGTCGCGGTGTGTTTGAGTGGTGGCATCTCGGATATAGTGCAGGCGCAAGTGTTTTACTGGCAATCGTAGGTATCTTGATTTTCAATCGTACAGAAAGAAACTTCATGGATACGGTTTAATTTCCCTGAAGTTGATGTGGCTTTAGAATAAGAAGATAGGAGTTTTTGAATCACAAATCAATCATTTGATAATGAATGAATTATATAAATAAATTCATATTTTATTTATCACTCATTCCCAACGTTCAGGTGGTTCTTGATTTGGCAAACTCGTTTCATTTCAACATATAATACTTTCAAAATAAGCGACTTATGAGTGCCCCCGTAATTAGAGTAGAAGAATTATCCAAAATGTACCGCTTGGGAGAAGTAGGTACTGGTACTCTTTCTCATGACTTGAACCGATGGTGGCATAAGGTCAGAGGAAAGGAAGACCCCTACCTGAAAGTAGGAGTAGAAAATGACCGCACTCAAAAAAGTGGAAAAAACAACTATGTTTGGGCTTTACGAGATATTAACTTTGAGGTGAGGCAAGGTGAGGTGCTAGGTATTATTGGGAAAAATGGTGCTGGCAAAAGTACATTGCTCAAGCTCCTTTCCAAAGTAAGTGGTCCGACGCTAGGAACTATCAAAGCAAGAGGAAGAATCGCCTCTTTACTCGAAGTGGGAACAGGGTTTCATCCTGAATTGACTGGACGAGAAAATATTTTCTTGAATGGTACTATTCTTGGGATGACTCGCTTAGAGGTGAAGCATAAATTAGACGAAATTATAGAGTTTTCTGGCGTAGCGAGATATTTAGACACTCCTGTAAAGCGATATTCTTCAGGGATGAAGGTGCGACTAGGATTCGCCGTAGCTGCGCATTTGGAGCCAGAAATTCTGATTGTAGATGAGGTTTTGGCAGTGGGAGACGCAGATTTCCAAAAAAAAGCAATTGGAAAAATGCAAGAAGTAAGTCGAGGACAAGGCAGGACAGTACTTTTTGTGAGCCACAACATGGAATCTGTAAAAAGGCTTTGCAATCGCGGCGTTATCATGGAGCGTGGACGTATTACTTATGAGGATACAGACATGCGGCGAGTGGTGGACCACTATTTAGGGTTTGATGACAACACCAAAGTGATTTGGGAAAACGCAGAAGGGAAGCACAAAAATCCTTACTTTACGCCTCATAGGTTGTGGCTATCTGACCATCAAGGCAATGAACTTGGAGAATCACTGCGCCAAAATCAAGATGCTTATTTTAACATGCGTTTCCATAGCGAAATTGCTGATGCACGATTACTGATTGGTTGTAGGATGTTCACCATGGGCGGCGAACCTATGTTTACGAGCTTTGCAACTGATACGCATCCAGACACTTGGCCCAAAATAGAGCAAGGAGATAACACGCTGCGATTTAAAATTCCGACAGAGATTCTAAATACAGGAAAATACAAGTTGACCGTAGCTTGTAGAATGCACGAAAAAGAATGGATTATTATGCCTACTCGTTCTGATGTAGCTGTTTTTTTTGATATTAACGAGTGAGCAATGAAAGTCCATACTACCTGAAGGCACGTCCGAATTTATTAGCACCAGTAATTGCTTGGGAGAAAATGTAACTCGTTTGGTATAGTTAGGCTTTAGTTACTTTAAGGCATTAATAAAATAATATGCTACCTAAGTCAAGTTAACATCACAAGGTGTATTAAGTGGCTGTAGCTATTAGCGACACCTCTAAAAAATTTGAGGCTGCTGTATTTCAATCAGATTAGTTTCGATGAATTATTAACACGTATTTTAAAGACCCCAAGACGAATAACCAATCACACAATGTCAAGTACGTAAAGAGCCAAATATTCATTCATCCAATTACCGTCCATCATTATGTCATTACCTTTGATTTCGGTACTTACGCCAGCGTACAATCGGGAAAAATATATTGTTGAAGCGATTGAAAGCGTTCAGCAACAAACTATCCCAAATTGGGAAATGATTATCGTGGATGATGGTTCAACAGACCGCACAAAAGAGCTAGTGCAGACCTATCAAGCCAAGGACAGTCGCATCAAACTATTTGAAAATCCTAAAAATCTAGGTATTTCCGCTACACGCAATCACGGTTTGCGGCACGTTCGAGGTATCTATGTTGCCATGCTCGATTCCGATGATGTTTGCTTGGCACAGCGATTTGAAAAGCAAATTACTTTTTTGGATAGAAATCCTCAAGTAGGGGTATTAGGTGGATGGGCAAAGCATATTGGAAAAAGTAATCGCCAATTTACGCCTGAAAAAAACGACGCACAGTTGAGGGCTAGAAGTTTGTATCGCTGTCCGATGGTACATTCTAGCACCATGATTCGTACTTCGGTGGTGCAAGAAGGTCAACTGCGCTACAACGAGAATTATCCTGCTTCTAATGATTATGATTTTTGGGTAAAAGCCCTGCCATTCACGCAGTTTCATAATTTACAAGAGTATCTCGTGCAATACCGAAAGCACGATCAAAACATCTCTGTGACGCATGGTAAAGACCAAAAGCAATATCGAATAGCTTCTAGTTATCTCGCTTTTCAAAACGTACTCAACCTATCTTTGGAAAAAGAAGCACACGAAAAGTTGTTTGGTGTGTTGACCGCAGCTTTTATTGCACCTAGTGAGGTGGACACTCTGGAAAGCATCTTGAAAAGATTTTTAGAAGTTGCACTAAACAACTCGACCATTGATCATGATTATCTTTTAAGAGCAGTGTATAGCAAATTCGTAGATGCTTATCAAAATGCGTCATTGCCCAATAAAATACGATTAAAATTCATGATAGAGCATAAAGTTTGGAAATACATTCCGATTAAAAAATATTACGGAGTATATGGAAAGCTAATAGCACAGGAATTGCTACGAACCAGTAAACCGAAAAGAGAAGCTAAAACACAGTAAGTAAAGAAACAATACTACTCCGACAATCGTACTTTATCCTTGAGCAAATAGAACTAAAATACACCGTCACTATTTAAGTCCATTCATTATCAAGTATTTATAGGCATAATTTGTAATTCATCCATGCTATGCAGCTTTTAGTTTTTTCACACCATCAAAGCGAAAGATTAAAATACATTTTTCGTACTATAATCTGGGAAAGGCTTGGGTTAAGGCTGATATTTATCAATAATTTGGAAGCGTATGAACGAGCGGTAGGTGCAAAATTGAACTACAGTGATACCCCTGCCAATACAGAAGAACTACACATTCGTCCCTATGGATTGCTAGAAAAAAATACGATTGAGCCGCAGCAAATTGAACTTGTTCATTCACCCGATTCCATAGCTTTCTTTTTTAGTGTTTTACCAACTAAAGATTTCGATTTTGACCCATTTGCGGCGGCATTTTTTATCCTTAGCCGCTACGAAGAATACTTACCCTTTAAAGCAGACAGGCACGGGAGATTTTCATCAGTAGAAAGTTCCCTCTACCATCCGCGCTTTCTCTTCGTTCCTATTATAGACCATTGGGTGATATGGATCAAACAAAAGCTAAAAGCATTATTTCCATTTTTGCTGCTACAACAATCAAAATTTAATTTTCAAGCCACTTACGATATAGATTTAGCTTGGGCATATTTACACAGAAATGGGTGGCGAACGATAGGTGGTTTACTTCAAGATGCTAAGTTGCCCAACCGCGACCAGCTTCAAGCACGTTGGCGCGTGTTGACGCGAAAATCTAAAGACCCTTTCGATACCTATTCTTTACTAGCGAGCCACACTTCTCCTGAACCCATTTACTTTTTTTTACTCGGTGACTATGGCAAGTACGACAAAAACATCGCGCCTTCTTCCTTTGCTTTACAGCAACTAATTCGGAAAGTCGCACAGCGTGCGGAAGTAGGCATTCATCCGTCCTATCGAGCAAATAGTTCGTTCAACCAATTAGAAAAAGAAGTGAGGCGTTTAGAACACCTTATCGGAAAACCAGTTACTGCAAGCCGTCAACATTTTTTTAAAATTGACTTTCCCCGATACTTACAGGAATTTAGTGCAAATCGGTATTTGGCGTGACTATTCTATGGGATATGCCGACACTATTGGATACAGGGCAGGTACTTCCCAACCTTTTTACTGGTATGATTTACAAAAAGAAGCAACCACTCCTTTGCAAGTATTTCCTTTTGTGATGATGGATGTTACTTTGAAGGATTATTTAAAGCTATCCCCTGAAAAAGCTCTTATTACTGCTACTTCCATTATCAATCATACTAAATTGCTGGAAGGTACTTTTTCATTTCTTTGGCACAATAGCTCTTTCTCTCATCTAGGTGGCTGGGAAGGGTGGCAAGAAGTTTACCTAAGTATCGTAAAACAAGCGCAAGATTAGCTTGATCATCCTAAAACACCTGCTGACTTATGAGCTGCGGTGTCGGGAATTATCATATTTCTTCTCTTCTTCCTAGCAAATCGCTCCAATTACTTATGTCTGTAGGGAATTGCCGATTCTTTTCCAAGATGGCTAAAAATTCTTTTCTCGGAATCGCACGCGCTCCTAAGCTGGATAAATATTGGGTGGGTTGCTGGCAATCAATTAGCTGGTAGCCTAATTTTTGCAGCTTTCTTACCAAAGAAATAAATCCAAACTTAGACGCATTAGGCACTTTAGAGAACATAGATTCTCCGAAGAAACATTTTCCTAGTGCGATGCCATAAAGTCCACCCACTAGTTGATTATCCTGCCAAACCTCTATGGAATGGGCGTATCCCATTTTGTGCAACTGACAATATCCATTCACCATATCTTCCGTAATCCAAGTGCCACCACCTTGTCCTTTCCTATAAACATTTTGGCAGCATCGCATAATGGTTTCAAAATGTTGATCCAGCGTCAAGCGAAAGCGAGGATTATTAAAATAAGTGCGCATACTTTTAGCGACTTTTAACTCTTCTGGAAACAAAACAAAACGGGGATCAGGCGACCACCAAATAATAGGATCATCTGGATTGAACCAAGGGAATATACCAATTTGGTAAGCTAGTAATAAACGTCGTGGGGATAAGTCTCCTCCCATAGCCAGTATGCCATCTTGGTTCGCCAACTCAGGATGAGGAAAAGTCAACGTATTATCAGGTAACCAAAATACAGGCATGGATAAATCTTTACTTCTTGATTAGAATGTAGGTAGTAGTTTTGGATTAAGATTAATCGTTATCGTCACTTCCGCCCTCAATCACGGCAGAAAGTCCTCGCTCCACCAAAGCATCTTTCTTAGGTTGCAAAACTCGCTTGGAAGCAGTCTTTACAATCGCTTTCCCCTTATAATGAATAATCAAAGCAAGTTGTTCTGACTGCTCTGGGGTATGCTCCAATACTTCTATAAAGCATTTTATTACCCAATTAAAAGTATTGAAATCGTCGTTATACACTACCAATTCCGCGAGGTTTCCATGACCATCGGCTTCTCTGAGTATTTCCTCTAACAAAATATCAATATCTGTATCCACATCTTCCTCCACTTCCACTGCGCACCAAAAAGGAGGGAGGAAGGTTTTATACACAATAGGTTTCATATTTTTGCTTTTAATAAAAACAAATTAGTGTTTTACGCCAGATTTTAAAAACACCTGTAACCACCATTAGTCTTTAGTCCTTGTTCTTTAGCTATACTAGATAGGTAGGCTTGATTCAAATACGCCCAGCTTCCAAACGCTTTACCATATAGCAACCAAAGACCAAATTACCAAAACCTGTAGCCATAACACCCTTACAAAGATACGATTTCTTACCAACAAGCAAGCATCCTCTAATTGATGTTTTTCATGGTAATTTTAAATCATCTCTTGTAACATGCTGAAAAAGCAACATTGGTTTTTAGCAATTTTACTGAAAACCAATGTTGTTAAAATATTCAAATCTTAAATAAGAACATTGCACCAATGTTCAAATGATTTGAAAAATTCAAGAATATAATTTCTCTGTCTTAATCAATCATTTTAGTTTGTGTGCGATATAAGTATTGAGTTAGTAACTAGAATTACCACCAACCGTTAGCTTCATAACGAACTAGGCAATTAGTTCAAAGCGGCTAAAGTATCTTTTATAGCTTGGAAATTAGGTAAATCACCTGCACTTTCTAGTACTTCTGCATACTGAACTACACCTTCTTTATCAATAACGAACGCCGAGCGCTTAGATACGCCTTTCATACCAAATACAAATTCTCCGTAAAGCGTATCATAAATTTCAGATACCGTTTTATTGAAGTCAGAAAGCAATAGAAAATTCAAACCTTGATCTTTTTTGAACCGATCTAACGTGAAAACAGAATCAACAGATACGGCTACAATTTCAGCATCCAATCCTTCATAATAAGAAATATCATCGCGCATTGTACAAAGTTCTGTCGTACAAACGCCTGTAAACGCTTGTGGAAAAAACAACAACACCACATTTTTACCTCTAAGGCTAGAAAGTGTAACTTCGTTTTTAGCATCAGAAAAAAGCGTGAAATCTGGTGCTAATTGACCAACATGAATCGCCATGTTCAAATAAATTTAGATGTTAATTAATAATATCTTACGCTCTACCCTTTGATGGCTTGCTATCCACTGCCTACTTCCATGCTAAGGTGACCTCCTTTTCAAGGTTTAGTCGCAGGTTGAGGATTTTACAATCGTATCACCAAGTTGAGCAATCTTTTCTTCTCCATAATGCTTTTCAAACGCTTGGGTTCACAAAATGATTAGGCAAACTAGATTCTATTTTTCGTTATTTGCGCAGAAAATTTTTTTTACTTGAAACCTATCGTTCGAGCATATTTAGAATTGCATGCTGCCGTTTTTTTATTTGGCTATACTGCTATTTTGGGAGACTTAATTTCGCTTCCTGCCATCAGTTTGGTATGGTGGCGTGTACTTTTTACTAGCTTAAGTTTACTTTTCTTAGTGCAGGTTGGAACTATTGCCCAGCGCCTGTCGCGTCGGCAAATTTTTCAGTTTATAGGTATTGGTGCCGTTGTAGCCTTGCATTGGATGGGATTTTATGGAGCTATCAAACTAGCAAACGCTTCTATTGCTTTAGTCTGTATGGCAACTACCTCTTTGTTTACCGCATTACTCGAACCACTTTTGCTTCGACAACCTTTCAAATGGCTCGACGTAGCGTTGAGCATCCTCGTCATTCCTGGTATGATTCTAGTGGTGAGCAGCTTAGAATCCAATATGATGTTGGGTGTTTGGATAGGTTTAGGTGCGTCCTTATTAGGTGCTCTTTTTTCTATTCTGAACAAAAAAATGATTACACAAGCAGACCCATTCACCATTACTTTTTTAGAATTAGGTAGCGCTTGGTTCTTTTTGAGTTTACTGATTCCCTTCTACTTCCTGTACACGCCCACCCTAAAATGGCTACCTATTGGCTGGGATTGGTTGTATTTATTGATTTTATCACTTGTTTGCACTACATTAGCTTACACCTTAATGCTTCGTGCGCTGAAACATATTTCTGCTTTTGCTTCCAACCTAACTATCAATCTGGAGCCTGTTTATGGAATCGCTTTAGCTTGGTTCTTTTTGCAAGAGCATAAGGAACTTTCTAATGAATTTTATGTCGGAGTGGTTTTGATTTTATTAGCAGTATTTTCTTATCCCTTGTTTCAAAAGAAAGGCGTTTAAAAGTAACGTGTCGTGGTATGAGTTAATTCAATGCTTTTTGCTAAAGTAATGAGATTGTGCTCATTTTTGCATCCACTAGAGAAATAGTTGATTTTCTATAAGTGACTACGTTCAAAGATTATTGGTTATTTTCAAGCCAAATAAAAAAGCCTTGCAATAAAAATCGCAAGGCTTAAAGTGATTTCGCTGGGATTCGAACCCAGGGCCCATACATTAAAAGTGTATTGCTCTACCAGCTGAGCTACGAAATCGTTGATTATATAACACCTTTCTTCAAAGGCGACGCAAAGGTAAAATTATTTGAATAAAAAAAGTCAAGTTTTTCAAAATATTTTTTCACTGACAAAAGGATAACAAAGATACAACTTGTTTTGTTCCTCAAAAGTATCTTGGGCTTTTTATTTTTCCTACTTTGTAGTTAAAATCATAGCCCAACATAATTTCTAAAGAGCCTCCACTGTATTGCTGAATTGGGGTAAGTGAAATATCATACGCGAAGCCTAATCTAAACCCATTTTTCAGGTAGTAAGCTGCCCAAAAATCAATAGAATCGTGCGAACTGCTACTACCTAGCGTTCCTTCCAGTGCTGTACGATAATTTATGCCTAGCCAAAGGGTTTCTAAAAAAAATAAAGACATTTCTACATCTATCGCTGTGGGAGAAGAAGTTTGAAAAGTAGGCCTTTTTGCTTTTCCAAAATTTCCCACTTTGCGCACCAACAGCGCGGGTCTAAAGACAATCGCCTCTGACAATATGGGAAAAATACCGCCTGCCATAAAGTAAGTATGCCTATATAAGCGGCTGTAACTTCCTACATTCGTATTTACATCCACCGTTCCCACATCGTGATGGATTAGCCTAGGTGCCGCCAAGCCGACATAATATTTATCTGATTGAAAATAAATACCCGCACCAATATTGGGTAAGATTTGGCGAAAACGACCTTCGTTGAAAGCTGGGTCAAAAGTGATTTCATCTTGAAAACTTAATTTGTTCCAATCGGAACGCCAATTAAAAAAACCACCTTGTAAACCCGCCGAGAGCGTTCCCCATTCTCGAAGCGAAATGCGGTACGTGTAAGCCAAATTTAGACTTGTAAATCCACTGACCCCAATTCGATCATTCATTAAGGTAATCCCCAAACCCACTCTTGTATTCAAAGGCGAATGCGCAGAGAGTGCTTGTGTGATAGGAGCTTTACTATCTTTGTCGCTCCACCCTAGCCACTGGTTTCGGTTTGTTAAATTCATTGTCAAATAACCTTGACTACCAGCATAAGCAGGATTAAAGTGCAAACTATTAAATCGGTAAGTCGTTAAGCTAGGGTCTTGTTGTGCTACGACCAACTTTGTCGCCAATAATAGGCAGCACCAAATGTAAAATCTTATCATAGAAGGGATATTTTTTTAATTGTGCGTTGTATTTTCGTATTTTATTTGGCGATTTCATAAAGTGTTCACTAGGAGGTAAAGTAGAAAAAATAGAACCCTATATTCAGATACTGGTTCAGACATCAAACAAATGCTATCACCCTATTTTAGTTTTACGTCAAATTGCACACGATGTTTTACAGACAAATAACTAAATAATCACAAAATAACTAATTTTGTGCCACTATGAATGTCTATCATGACTTAAACGAGCTGCCGCCATTTAAAAATGCAGTGGTAACGATTGGTTCTTTCGATGGTGTCCACAAAGGACATCAACGCATATTGGAAAAACTCAAACAACTTGCCGAAGAACGACAAGGAGAGAGTGTTGTAGTTACTTTTCATCCGCATCCTAGGCAAATTGTTAGTCCTGAAGACAAAACATTGCGCCTGTTGACTACTATTGATGAAAAAATTAGTCTGTTGCGTACTTATGGCGTGGACAATGTGGTGGTAGTGCCTTTCACGAATTCGTTTTCTCAACAGCGAGCAGATGAGTACATCGAAAATTTTGATGGAAAAATTCAACCCCAAGTGTATCGTCATAGGATATGACCATAAATTCGGGTTGAATCGTCAAGGCGATATCAACTACCTGCGTTGGTATGGAGAAGCGGCTGGCTTTGAGGTAGTAGAAATTCCGAAACAAGAAATTGATGAGCTTTCTGTGAGTTCCACTCGTATTCGTAAAGCGACCGAAGAAGGAAACGTCAAAAAAGCGTCAAAACTATTGGGGCATTACTTCATGCTCACGGGCACAGTGGTGCATGGTCAGCGACTTGGCACCCAACTTGGTTTCCCGACCGCTAATATTGAAGTCAATTCAGAATACAAACTCATTCCACCTGACGGAATTTATGCGGTTTACGTGTGGCATCAAAAACAACGCTACGAAGGAATGCTTTATATTGGACACCGCCCCACTGTGAAAGACGGACCAAAGCACCGCTCAATAGAAGTGAATATCTTTAATTTTGCGAAAAATATTTATGGCGATAAACTAAAGCTAGAACTGATAGATTTTATCCGAGAAGACCGTGCTTTTGATGGTATAGAACAATTGAAATCCCAACTCAAAGCCGATGAACAGCAAGTGAAAGAATGCCTACAATACGAAGATACTTTTACTTCTAGGGCTGTTGATGCAGCGCAGCCCTACCTAGCAATTGTTATTTTAAATTACAATGGAGCAGCTTACTTGCGCCAATTTCTGCCTAGCGTACTGCAAACCATATATGCAAATTACAAAATCTATGTTGCAGATAATGGCTCTACGGATGATTCATTGGAAGTATTAACTAAAGAATTTCCAGAGGTGGAGGTCATTGACTTGAAAATAAACTATGGCTTTGCAGAAGGGTACAACCGCGCTTTGCATGAACTGGAAGCGGATTATTATGTGTTATTGAACTCTGATGTGGAAGTGATGCCAAACTGGATAAAGCCCGTGATGGAACTGATGGAGCGCGACCCTACTGTGGCGGCTTGCCAACCTCGCATTTTGGATTTTAATAGACGTAATCATTTTGAGTATGCGGGTGCTGCTGGTGGATGGATAGACCGCTTAGGCTACCCATTTTGTAGAGGTCGGCTTTTCCAAACCCTAGAAGAAGATCGAGGACAGTACCACAGCACGCAAGAAATTTTTTGGGCTTCAGGAGCAGCTATGTTTATTCGAGCCAAACTTTTTCACGATATTGGAGGCTTTGATGGTGATTATTTTGCGCACCTCGAAGAAATTGACCTTTGCTGGCGACTAAAACGGGCAGGCTACAAAATTATGGTTCGTCCAAAATCTGTTGTCTATCATGTAGGGGGGGGAACATTAGCTTATGAAAGTCCAAGAAAAACTTATCTGAATTTCCGAAATAGCCTTCTCACGCTACTTAAAAACGAAGATCGCAGAAAACTCCTCTGGCTGCTGCCTTTGCGTCTTATTTTGGACGGGCTGGCGGGTGTGTTATTTTTCACCAAAGGACAATTCAAAAATATTGGAGCTATCGTAAAAGCTCATTGGCACTTTTTCTTTCAGATTCGCGCTACCCTAAAAAAGCGTAGAAAACTAGAGCGGCTTATCCAAAAAACCAGCATTCAAACTACGCCCAATGATGCAGGACGCTACGAAGGTAGTGTCGTTTGGCAATATTACATCCAAAGAAATATCCATTTTTCTAAACTAAAAGCACGTCGTTAGAAGAAGCTGCCCCCCAAAAGGACAGTCTTCTTTCAATTTGATGTTCTTTAGTTTCATTATTACCTCATGTTTTACGATTTTGTCCAAACCACCGTAACTCAATCTAAACACTAAGTCAACCCAATCCCCAAAGACCAAACACCAAACACCAAAAACCAAAGACCAACGACTAAAGACCAAAGACCAAAGACCAAATCACTGCTTCACAAAACGCTGAACCATAACCTCATCCTTATTCTTCGCTATCAAAGTATAAAAACCGTTGGTTAAATCTTCCACCGAGAAAGAGTACGTTGTTCCTCCAAACCGTTCCATACTTTCAACACGCGACCGATAGGGTCAACCAATTGGAAAGTATAATCTTGTAAAGTATTTCCACCCAACTCAAAAGTAATCGTCTCGCTACTTGGGTTCGGATAAAGCACTAAAGCATTAGTTTTGTCTGCTTTTCTATCCAAACTGATGATGTAAGAATATTCAAAAGTTTCGTCGGTATCTATTTGCTTCAAGCGATAGTAATTGATGCCTTCCAATGGTTGACGATCCAAGAACTTATAGCTTTGCTTTTCCAATGTCGTTCCATTTCCTTTTACAAAAGCAAGCGTTTCCCATTCTTGAGCATCTTTAGCGCGTTGAACTTCAAAACCTGCATTGTCGGTTTCAGAAGCCGTTACCCAGCTCAACTGGTTGTACTCCTTAACCACTTCGCCTTTGAACGCAACCAATTCTACTGGAAGTAATGTACTGAATGTCAATGCCTTGAAGTTTGAGCTTTGCAATAAACAACTCGTTCCATTCACTCCACCAATACTTTGCCCAACCCATACATTTGGATTCGCAGCATCCGCCGTCAAATAGGAAATACCATATACTTTGTAAGTACCTGCTATGAAAGTCCCACTAGCACCAAAATCTGCCGTAGCACTCACCGCTTTGATGAGGTTGTCTGCATCGCTCACTAGAACGTAAGTGTAGCTGTATGCTGCACCAGGATCAGTGCTAGGTAGAAGGACATTGCCTGGACCACTGAAGGATACGGTTGCAGTGTTTCCAGATGTAGCATTAATTACTAAACTATACTGGATTCCTTCTGTCAACGAAAATCCTCTTATGCTTACGTAGTTAGTAGAACCACCACCATTATCCCAAGCCGTTGAACCAAGAAATGAAGTAGAGCTACATGGATTAGCAGCATTTAATCCAGTATAAATCGAAGAAGCTATAAAAGACGTAGTTCCAGTTTGTGTAAATGTATATGTTCCAGTCTGATCAACTGCAAAATTAAATACTTCGTAAGCTCTATTTCCTGACTGGGTACAAGTAGTACCACCTTCTGTGGTAGCTATTCCTCTAGGTGCAACAGGATCGCTTCCATCTAAGGTTGCCATCACAGAAGTTGCAATAGTGCTGTAAATTCTATTACCAGTATTAGACCATCCTAAGTTTACAGGTGGTGTAGTAAACGTTTGTGGTGTTATAATAGTAAGATTACTTGCACCAGCCATGCAGCTTGAAGTAATCGTAAACGCGCCACTCACATTATAAAAAGTAGCACAATTGCCATCCGCACATTCCACGCGAATACGCGCATTCGTCGTTGCTATTACCGATGAAGGAATAGTAACCGTAGCAGAAAGTGTAGCATACGATTGGTTCGTCGCCAAAATGATGGGATACGTCAAACCGCCATCAGTGGAAAGTCTTATATTCACGTTATTACAGCCTGTGAAACCACCTGTTGACCAAGTTACGCTGGTTGTAGCACCTGCCGCTACGGTGCTTGCGTTTGGTGCAGTTACACGGAAAGGACCGTTCGCATTCACGGTTACCGTCAAGTCATCATAAGTCAACGCGCCTTTGTTATCGCGGACGGTCAACCTGAAAGTCATATTTCTAGCAAAGTTTGGCAACACTTCGCCATCTCTATCTGCGGTGTTGGACAAATTGCCACTTGGTGCTAATGCCACCACTTTTTCGATAATTGGAAAAGAGCGTGTCGGAGTACTTGTCGGCGTGCGAGAGCGGAAAGTAGGTGCGCCTGTGTTCATTGCAGCGCTAACATCTACTATCATGGTTTCCATATTACTATTATCGCAAGTAAAGTCTTGAACACCAACGCCAGCCGAAGCCATAACCGCTCCAATTCCAGGTGCGCCTTGTGCGCCAAGGTCTGTTTGCTCCCAAGAATAAGTCATAGCATCTCCATTCGCATCCGTAGCTGTTACGGAAAGTTCAAAAGGCGTGCTTGCTGGTATGTTGCTGGTGCAAGTTGGTAAAGTAAAGTTTGGTGCATTGTTGGTCGTTACTACGGTATTGTCGCAATTTGACCGAATTGATATGCGCACGCATCGTTTCGATGCTTTTTCCGTGGATGTAT
>JAAUTG010000118.1 GCA_012031785.1 Saprospiraceae bacterium
GTCAAAATTTGAATTTCAATAAATAATCAATTAGTATGAAACAAATCTTTTAACACTATTCTTGGTGTTGGGTAGCTTCCTATTTGCTATTTCCCAACGATCAATCACTGGTAAAGTGACGGATGAAAAAGGAGAATCGCTCATTGGCGCTTCTGTCTCAATCTTAGGCACATCTTCTGGAACGGTTACGGATGTAAATGGAGATTATTACCTTCAAGTACCTTCAGAAGCCACCAAAATTTCTTATTCCTACACGGGATTTGCAACACTAGAGGTCGAAATCGGCGTGTCGGACATTATGAATGTTATGCTTACCGAAGGGGTTTTAATTTCAGATGTAGTGGTAACAGCACTTGGTATTACGAGAGATAAAAAAGCGCTAACCTACGCAGCACAAGAAATTAAAAATGAAGATTTGAACATTTCAAGAAGTGCTGGATTTGTAGATGCTTTGAGTGGTAAAGTAGCAGGTGTTCAGATTGCAGGTGCCCCTAGCTCTGGTTTCAGGGAAGGGAATATTCGTATTCGTGGTGTAGGCGGATTAAGTGCATCTAACCCACTTTATGTATTAGATGGAACACCAGTGGATGCTTCCGCAATCAATATGGACAACGTAGAATCTGTTTCTATCTTGAAAGGTCCAGCAGCTACGGCACTTTATGGTAATCGCGCTTCGGGCGGTGTGGTTGTAGTGACTAGCAAGCGAGGAAAACAAGCCAATGGTATTGGATTGGAAGTGAATTCTTCTACCACATTTGATAATGTTTCTTTATTGCCAGAATATCAAAACGAGTACGCTGGAGGTTATGAACAAGAATTTTTGAAATTTGCTTATAATCCTGCTATTCACCCTACGGATTGGGCAAAGTTTGATGGACAAAACTTGTTAAATTACTCTGCGGATGAAAGTTGGGGACCAAAAATGGATGGCACGCTTTATCGTCCTTATTATAGTTGGTATCCAGGGGAAGATTTTGGTGCTCAAGTACCTCTAAATGCTCAACCTGATAACATCAAAAATTTCTTTGAAACTGGAAAAGTCTATAATAATAACATCGCTTTTTCAGGAGGTGGCGATAACTACTCTTTCAGAGTAAACTATAATAATATTGTAAAAGATTTAGTAATTCCGAATGCAAAACAAACTAGAAACATTGTTTCTATGATTGGATCATTCGACTTATCTAAACTAATTACAGTTGGTGCCAATATCAACTACAAGAATACGGATCAATATGGTAACATCCGTGAAGGTTATGGACAAGGACTATCAGGAAGTTTAATCAATGGTTTCATCGCCAACTTGATATAGACAAACTTAGAGATTATGTTAATGATGATGGAACTTTCAACTCTTGGAACATTAGTAGCCCTGAGGATACAAAACCATTGTATTGGGATAATCCGTACTATGACATTTATGAAAACGCACCATGCTCAACGAAGATAGAATTTATGGCGACGTTTCTTTGACATTGAATCTTGCTAAGAATTTAAAATTGCAGGGTTTCATAAGAAATGATGTAAAAACTACAAGCAGTGAAAGAAGATTTACAGAAGGTGGCTTGGGAGTGGCATCTTACGGTTATGATGATTTTTTGGAAAAAGAGCTTAACTTTGAAGGCTTGCTTTCTTACAACAATCGCGTAGGATTATTATCTTATGATTTCAACTTAGGTGCAAATGTAAGAAAAGACGATGATGAATTTGCGAGAGCTTCTACCGTAGGAGGTCTAGCGATTCCTGGTTTTATAACATAGCTTCTTCTGTGGATAGACCTAATGTTAGTCAACAAACTTTCTCAAAAGAAGTGAGAAGTGTGTATGGACGAGGCTCATTAGGATTTAACGATTTTGCTTACCTAGACTTTTCCATCAGAAATGACTGGTCTTCTGCACTACCTGCAAACGATAATTCTTATTTGTACCCAATGATTGGAGCCTCTTTTGTTTTTTCTGAGCTATTGCCTGCCAATAAGGTTGTTTCCTTTGGAAAGGTTCGATATAGCTATGCTCAAGTAGGTAGCGATTTGGATGCGCATCAAATTAATCCGATATATTCTGCTGGTGCTTTTTATGGCGCTAACGCAACTTTATCTGTTCCAAATACTTTGCGCAATGAGAATCTTGTACCCCAGTTGACTTCTACACATGAAGTAGGATTGGAAATGAAATTCTTGAGAAATAGAATTGGATTTGATTTAACTTACTACACAGATGTAAACGAAAATCAGATTTTACAATTAACCGTTCCTGCTACGAGTGGCTATTCTGTAGCTATTATTAATGCAGGAAAAATTACACGCGAAGGGGTAGAACTTCAGTTGAACTTGACACCAGTAAAAACACGCGACTTTAACTGGGATTTGACTTTTAACTGGGCAGCCAATACGTCTAAAGTAGAGGAATTGGCTGATGGGCTTGATAACAGACAACTTGGTACTTCACCTTTCGGTCCAACCCTCAACGCTAAAGTGGGAGAAGAATGGGGAACATTGATAGGCAGAGCGTTCCGTCGTGATGAAAATGGCAATCGCCTTGTAGGAGCTAACGGCAGATTCCTTTTTGACAACAATGTGAATTTAGGAAGTGTATTGCCAGACTATACAGGTGGTATGATTAATACTTTCAATTTTAAGGGAGTTCAATTAAGAGCAGCACTTGATTATCAAAAAGGTGGTTTATTCTACTCTACATCCTCTATGTTTAATTCTTATTCAGGATTGGGTATTCAAACGGTAGGTTTAAACGATAAAGGTGTACCTAAGCGTGATCCAGTAAGTGCTGGTGGTGGGGTAAAAGCAGATGGTGTTTTTCAAGGTGGCGAACCAAACAATGTTTATTTGGAAGCAGACGCTTACTACAAGTCTTTGTTCCGTCTTTCTGAAAATTGGATATACGATGCCAGTTTCTTAAAACTGCGCGAAGTAAGCCTTGGCTACAATTTCAACCCTAAAAAATTAGGACTTGGATTTGCTACTAAATTGAATATTGCATTAGTAGGAAGAAACCTATTGTTCTTTGGTAAAGACACTAAGGGTATCGGGTTCGATCCTTCAGAAGCAGAAAATTTCGACCCAAATACAGGTGGAAACAGTATCGGTTGGTTTGAAGGTGGGCAGTTGCCACAAACTCGTGCTATCGGATTCAATATTTCACTAGGGTTTTAATTCATTCACTTAAAAAGAATTTTATCATGAAATTAATAAAATATTTTTCTGTCATAACGCTTGTATTAGCTTTTAGTGCTTGTGACGACTTTGGAGATGTTAATGTTGATCCAAACAATCCATCTAATGTAAGTACAGATGCTCTTTTAACTGCTGCTTTACGCAACATACCAGGAATTATATCGCAAACGCAGCCTGGAGAATATGTTCAGTTGTATTCTCAAAAGCAATACACTGCCAGTTCTAACTATCAAGATATTAATTTTAGCTATGATGGTTTGTACGCAGGACCACTTACAGATCTTCAGGAGATTATTCGTTTGAACAGCGATCCTGAATTAGCAGGTGCTCAGCTAAAGAATGGTTCATTAGAGAACCAAATAGCCGTAGCACAGACTGCACAAAGCTATTTCTTTTTATTTATTACAGATAGTTGGGGGAATATACCTTATTCGCAAGCATTGAAGGGGAGAGAAAATTTCAGACCGGCTTTTGATGATCAGCAGGCTGTTTATAATGGCTTGTTTAATACGTTGACAGAAGCTTCTAGTGCCCTTGCTTCATCTAGTGGAACGATAACTGGTGATATTTTATTAGATGGAGATTTGAATAGTTGGAGATTGTTTGCCAACTCCTTGCGTATGGTGATGGCATTGCGAATTTCTGATGTGGATGCGAATAAAGGGAAAGCTGAATTTAACGCTGCACTAAGTGCAGGTGTTATTTCTAGCAACGATGAAAACATTGTTTATAAGCATCTAACGGATGAAGATAATGATAATTTATGGGAAGATAGATTTGAAACACGCAGAGACTGGGCAGTAGCTAAACCTTTAGTTGATTATTTGAATGAAACAGACGATCCTCGTGTTACGGTGTATGCTGACCCAGCTTTGAGTAAAAGTGCTTATGTAGGAATGCCTTACGGACTTACAGAGGCAGAAGCGGGAAGTATTCCAAATAATGATGTTTCATTTTTTGGCAATTCTTTACGTCAAAAAGATTCCCCAACTTATGTCGTTACCTATTCACAAATTCTATTCAGTTTGGCAGAAGCAGCACATTTGGGCTGGATTTCAGGTGGTGCAGCGGCAGCAGAGCAGTATTATAAAGATGCCATCAAAGCATCTTGGGAACAATGGGGCGTTTTTGACCAAGCCAAATTTGATACTTTTATCTTAAAAGATGCTGTGAAGTGGGTAAGTGGAGAAGAAATCAAGCGTATTCACCAGCAAAAATGGGTGTCTTTGTTTACAAATGGACCAGAAGCTTGGGCGGAGTGGAGAAGATCAGACTACCCAGTCTTGACACCATCTCCAAATCCAATTAATCCCGTTTCCACTGGTATTCCAGTTCGCTATGGTTATCCAATCACAGAGCCAACATTGAATGGCGACAATTACAATGCAGTCCTTGAAAAAATTGGAAGGGACAACATTGATGTTCGCGTATGGTGGGATGTTAAATAATGGATGTCAATTATTACTGAGGTGACGCAGTTGGCTATTAATAGTTGGCTAATTGCTTTTAGAAAGGCTTTTCATGCTTTGCATGAAAAGCCTTTCTAAACAAATGACGAATTACCTATTAGTAGTTGGGGATACTGTTTTGCATGTAGCATAGAAACATATACTCAGGTAGTACATGTTTTTCGGATATACTTGAATGACCCAAAAGTTATACTGTTGAAGTCATTCAAAAGATTCCAGAAAACTTAATTCATCATCAAAGCGATACCCCTGTACTACCAAAACCTCCTTCTCCTCTGCCTGAATCAGACACAGAAGTCACTGCTTCCCAAGTGATTCGTTCATATTTGGCGATTTACCATTGGGCAATGCGCTCGCCGGGCGCAATGACTTGAACTTCGTTAGAAAAGTTGATGATAGGCACTTTTTATTTCGCCGCGATAGTCGCTATCAATAGTGCCAGGCGTGTTGGGGATAGAAAGCCCTTTATAAATTGCCATTCCACTGCGGGGACGCACTTGGGCTTCGTAACCTTCTGGCAATTCTATAAATAATCCTGTTGGAATAAGGACGCGCTCCAAAGGCTGTAACTCCACAGGTTGTTCTAAAAAAGCATGTAAATCCATACCAGCACTCCCTTCAGTTTTGTAAGCCGGTAAAGGATTATTAGACTTATTGATGATGTTGATTTTCATGTTGTCGTCTTCTTCTTCAAGTGTTACATAAATTTTCTTAGACATAGTTATACGTTTGTTTTAAATGTCCTATCACTTTTAAAGTGTTCTAGGAACGGTAGATTAATGTAGAGATAACCAATCTGGAAGTTAATTCACTTTGAATTACTTACACTTTTAATGATGATGTTTAATTTACGATTCAAGCTAATCAAGCATACTCACCGATTCGCATACATAAGTAGGTATGATGCCCGTATTATTGACACTATGCTCCAACTGCTCCAGTAGGGTGTTGCCAGAAAGCACCAGTGCGGTATCCAACCCAAACTTATTGCCTCCTAAAATATCAGTGTGCAAGGTATCACCAATCATTAAAATTTCGCTTTTAGAGACCACTTGTTTTTCCAAAAGTTTCTCGTATGCGTACATAAACATTTGAGAATCAGGTTTACCAAATTTAATAAATCGTTTTTGTACAATACTTTCTACCAAATTGGCAAGGCTACCAATTGCCACTGCAACTTGTTCCTTAGAAACGGGATAAATTTTATCAGAATTAGCGACTACAACTGGAATATTACGCTTTCTCAATAGGTTAATGGTCAGATTGATACTGTTGCTCCAATCAAAGCCTTCGTCATCCAAAAAAAGAAAAGCTTTGATATCATCGAAATCCTGACGCTGCAAGTCATTCAAGTGTATGGCTTCTAATCCCAATGATTCTACATAATAAGCAGAACCTAAAGTACCAAGATAAGCGACTTTTCCTTGTGGCACTTTGTATTTAAGGTACTCTTTTGCCATCATGCCAGAAGTAATAATCACTTCTTCAGTAATCCAGTTCAGTCCGGTTTGATGGAATTTCTCTGCCATTTCCGCTGGACTTCTTGAAGCGTCGTTGGTTAATAAATAGTAAGGGATATTATTTCGATGGAGTTGCTCAAAGAGTTGAGGCACACCGTCTATAATACCTTTATAGTTCTTGATTACGCCATAAGAATCAAAGAAAAACACTTTGTATCGGTGGAGTAATTCGCTAAACTTTACATTCTGCATGACGATAGAAAATTATTTTGGGTCTTTTTGTTTTTTTTACAAAACCTCGTTAGAGAGCTTAGCTTGTAACATGTTTTAAATAATGATTCAATCGAAAAAATTGATTTATCCGATTACAAAATCTAACCTTTCTGGGTCTGCCAATCAATTCTATTTGTGCATGACACTACCAGCAATACAAAATTAGAAGTAATACTTGGAAGATTACAATAAACCGATTAAAAATAGTGGTGGCAGATAATTTATATTTTACTATTTGATTTTTACACGGCTATCGCTCAGGGATTCAGTATATTATTTTTCAACTCCTTACTCGCCAAGTTCACCGCTTGTAAAAAACCATTTTTTTCTAAATATCTTTTGTCCATCTTCTTGTGTTTCCATCGCGCTTGATTTTTAATTCTCCCCTTTGTGCAATACTTTTGATGCTCGAATTTTTAGAGGAGCAATAGAAGCAGATAAATGTTCCACAATATTTAATCTGTTTTCTCGTAACTCCTTTTATTACAGCAAAATAAATTAATGGCTTATTATGAAAGTACTTAAGTTTGGCGGTTCATCTGTGGGTACACCAGCACGTATTAAGGGCATTCTCGCTATCTTAAAAGATTACTACGAGCGCGGCGATACGTTCACAGTAGTTTTTTCTGCCTTCGGTGGTGTGACGGATGCTTTGATTGAAATGAGTGAACTGGCTGCCAGTGGAGAAGATACTTATATGCCACTTTATGAGACATTTCACAAACGACACCTTGAAGCGGCAAAAGCCTTGATTGGCGCACCTTTAATTGATACGGTGCTTCCTGTTTTGGAAGATAATCACACGGTTTTAAAAAATCTGTTGTATGGTATTTACCTTGTTCGTGAGGCTTCTGCGCGCACTATGGATTATGTGCTCAGTTTTGGGGAGCGCAATTCCGCTTATATTATTGCATACGCCATGCAGGATAGCGGTATTCCCGCTAGTTTTTTGGATGCCAGAAAGATAATTAAAACCGACAAAAACTTTGGTGCAGCTAAGGTGGATTTCGAGTTGACTTACCAAAAAATATACGCTTATTATACCAAAAATTCCGAAATACAAGTCGTGACAGGCTTTATTGCTTCCGCCAAAGGTGGTTTGACCACAACACTCGGTCGCGGTGGCTCGGACTACACGGCTTCTTTGCTGGGAGCTGGCTTAAACGCAGACCAAATTGAAATTTGGACGGATGTGGATGGCGTATTGACCTGCGACCCCAGAAAAGTAAAGCGTGCGTTTACTATCCCAACGATGACTTATGCAGAGGCGATGGAAATGTCGCATTTCGGAGCAAAAGTAATCTATCCGCCAACTTTGCTGCCAGCTATGCAAAAAAGGATTCCACTTTACATTAAAAATACGTTTAATCCTAGTTTTGTGGGTACGTATATTTCTGACCAACACGATAGCGAAGGGCGGGCGGTAAAAGGCATTTCCTCTATCAATGAAGTTGCCTTACTCACCATGTCGGGCAGTGGAATGTTTGGTGTGCCAGGTATTGCTGGACGATTATTCAGTGCTTTGGCGCAAGCAAAAATCAATATTATCTTGATTACACAAGGTTCTTCCGAAAATTCCATCAGTTTTGCTGTACAACCTAAAGCAGCTAAAGAGGCTAAAGCGGTGGTAGAAGAAATGTTTGAGTACGAAATGCAAATGGGAACAGTAGATACCATCAAGGTGGAAAAAGACCTTTCGGTGGTCGCAATTATTGGTGCGAATATGCGCTATCAACCAGGCATTGCTGGCAGAATGTTTCAGGCATTGGGCAAGAATGGTGTCAATGCTGTAGCTATTGCACAAGGCTCTTCGGAATTAAATATTTCGGTCGTAATCAATCGCATCAACGAATCCAAAGCCCTAAACGCATTACACGAAACTTTCTTCTTGTCTGACACGAAAGAGCTACATCTCTTTTTGGTTGGCGTAGGTTTGATTGGCGGTACTTTGCTGCAACAAATACATGCACAACAAGATTATTTAAGAAAAAAACGAGGACTAGAAGTCAAAGTAATTGGATTGGCAAACACAAAAAAAATGTTGTTTCAACCTGAAGGTATTGACTTGACCCAATGGCGTACACTGCTGGAGTCTGCTTCAGAAGTAGTAAATCTGCCAACTTATGTGGAGCGGATGCGCCATTTTAACCTTTCTAATACAATTTTTATTGACAATACTGCCAGCGAAGAAGTGACGAAGCATTATGCTGCCATCTTAGATAGCAGTATTTCCATTTCTACACCCAATAAAATTTCGACTTCTTCTTCTTATGCTCAATATCAGCGACTTAAAAATTTAGCGCATCGAAGGGGCGTTCAATTCCTTTACGAAACCAATGTGGGGGCAGGTTTACCAATTTTATCAACTTTGGATGACCTCATCAATTCTGGCGACCGCATTTTAAAAATTGAAGGGGTTATTTCTGGTTCACTTTCTTTTATCTTCAATAATTTTTTACAAGGTACTCGCTTTAGCGATGTGGTGAAACAGGCAAAAATGCTAGGTTACACAGAACCTGACCCAAGAGAGGATTTAAGTGGCAAAGATATGCGCCGTAAGCTCGTCATTTTGGCGCGAGAAGCTGGCTATGCTTTGGAAGCAGAAGACATTGAAATTCAATCTATTCTACCATCTTCGACGGTAGTGGCAGAAAGTGTAGATGACTTTTTTGAAGCTTTAGAACAAGCAGATGAATATTTTGAGCATTTACGCCAAAACGCAGCTCAAGCTGGAAAATCGCTGCGCATGGTGGCTCGATTAGAAGATGGTACAGGGTTTATAGGGTTGGATAGTTTTGCGGCAGACCATCCATTTTTCCAACTTTCTGGCAGTGACAACATGATTATTTTTACCACTGACCGTTACAAGGATACCCCTTTAGTAATTCGCGGACCTGGTGCTGGTGCAGAAGTAACTGCTGCTGGCGTGTTTGCGGAAGTAATCACGATTGGGAATTATTTGGAATAAGCCGGCACTAGAGCAAGGCATAGTTGCGACTGTTTTGAGTAAAATTATAGAAAAAGCAACTTCCTTGTGCTACTTTTGCTGCTTTGAATAAATTAATTCGCTTCAAACGAACAATAGAAGCTAGAATGTTCTAACTGATGCGCAATAATAAGCTGTAAAACAAGCAAAAGCTAGTAAAGAATGGCGAATTGCGTAACATTAGTGAGTGACCAAACCCCAAGAACGGTTCTAAAACAAACAAATCAAAAATCATGGCAAATCAACTATTAGCAGGTAAACGTGGAGTTATTTTTGGGGCGTTAGACGACCAATCTATCGCATGGAAAGTGGCAGAAAAGTGCGCGGAGGAAGGTGCAACCATCGTATTAAGCAATGCGCCTGTAGCTTTTCGTTTTGGAGAAATTCAGAAATTAGCTGAAAAGTTGAATGTGGAAGCTATTCCAGCCGATGCCACAGAAGTAGCAGATTTAGAAAACTTATTTTCTAAATCTATGGAACTGATGGGAGGCAAATTGGATTTTGTGTTACATTCCATCGGCATGTCTTTGAACGTTCGGAAAAAGAAAGAATACACGGACTTAAATTACGAATGGATGCACAAAACCTTTGATATTTCTGCTATTTCTTTTCACAAAGTGATGCAAACTCTTTGGAAAATGGACGCAATGAACGATTGGGGTTCCATTCTTGCCCTGACGTATATTGCTGCACAACGCACTTTTCCTGATTACAATGAAATGGCAGAATCAAAAGCGTTGTTAGAGTCGTTTGCCCGTAGTTTTGGCTACCATTTTGGGACACATAAACACGTTCGAGTGAACACCTTATCCCAGTCGCCAACAATGACTACGGCTGGACAAGGTATCAAAGGTTTTCAAGAATTTTTTGATTATGCGGATAAAATGTCGCCACTTGGTAATGCTTCTTCTGAAGCCTGCGCCGATTATTGTGTGGTGATGTTTTCAGATTTAACACGCATGGTGACGATGCAAAATCTTTTCCACGATGGAGGCTTCTCCAACATGGGAATGAATCCTGCGGTGATTGGATTGTAGGCTAAGATACATTAAAAATAAATCAAGCTGATGCTCGTTGAAGTTGGTTGAAAAATTGGGACAAAACAACCCAACCATTTTGAACGAGCATCCCGTCTTTAAGGCAAACAAAAGGTTAAAACAGATGTGGGTTTGCCACTATTAAGTGTTGATTGACGTTAGGGTAAAGTTAGCTTACTGATTTGTGTTATGCCTTTTGGTAAATGGCGAACAGCAAGCTACACAATTTACCTAAGATGGGTTAGTTTATTATTTGAGACGATGAAGATGATTTTACGCAATACTAAGGAGATGTTATACAAAAATTGTTGGATGGATATTGGTATTCATCCAATGATAAAGTGCGTAATTGCTTCATGGTTAATAATAACACATTTTTCCCTACTCGCGCAACGCCCTGGACAGCAAAATTCAAATTTTGGCAACAATACCACTTACAATAATCCTTTTGCGCGAGACAGTAGCTCACAAGCCGAAGATTATACGGAAGAACGAGATACTTTCGGAATTTTTTACTTCTCTGTAAATACGCCCAATCAGTTAGTGCCACTTTCTGATACTGCGCTTAGCAATTTCCATATCGTTGATCCTTTACGCCTTCCAGCAGTAGATGCTGTTGGTACAGGTAATTTTGGTGCTGCCAACCGTTCCATCTGGTATGAAACGCCTTTCAGAAAAGGTTTTGACATGGGATTTCATCAGTTTGATGCCTACTATATTTTACCCGAACAGATGAAGTACAACGTGCTAAAAACTCCTTTTACAAATATTTTTTATTCACAAGGTGCCACTCAATCGGATGGTTATTTTAAAGCGCATTTTGCTCGAAATTTTGCAAAAGGTATTCGCTTCACTTTGGACCATAAAAGCATTAAACAACTAGGTTCTACGCGACAATACCCGAATCAACAAGTAGAAAATAATGCACTCGGCACAGGCATTTGGTGGGACGCTCCTTCTGGTCGTTACGATGGTTTTCTCACTTACACGTCCAACAACACCAGAGAACAAGAAAATGGAGGACTAACTGCTTTTCCAAATAATAGTAACGATGGAGCGCCTGGTGGTAATCGCGCTCAAACCGCAATTGCTTTGCTGAACGATAGTACAATGACACGCCACGCTCATCAAACGCTAAGCTACACCCAGTATTTAAAACTACTAGGAAGAGATTCTACCAATAATAATTTGCGTGATTTTACTATATTTCATAAAATTCAATATCAAAATAGCACGTTCAAGCATTACGACCAACAGCGTGGAGATACAGCACTGGTTTCATTTTATGGAGATTTGTACACGGATGAGCGCGGACTACGCTACTTCACCCGCGTACAGTCTGCTACCAATGAATTTTCGCTTTCTACCTATCGAAAAAGCGAGCAAGTAACTGATTCGAACCAAGAAAGCGACCGTGTAGAAATTGGATTTACTCACGCCATTTATTTGCTTGACCAAGAGGCAAAAGATACTATAATAAATAATTTACTATTAATTGGAAAAGTAAATTTTCGTATTAAAGATAAGTTTGATTTAAAAACTTATGCTCATCTGAGCTTGCTTGACAACGCGGGTGACTTTCGGGTGCGTGGAGATATATTTTTTGACATTGGTAAAATTGGGCAACTTTCTGCTACATTCATTAATCAAGCCTACTCCCCTACCCTTACGCAGCATGAGTTTTACATATCGAAAAGAAATGTTTGGAACAACCAATTCAAAAAAACTATCGAAACCAGTCTGACAGGTGCTTATGAGCTACCCAGTTTACAGCTTAGTTTACGTGGTGGTTACCACTTAATCAACAACTTTATTTATTTTGAGGCAAACGGACTACCCAAGCAAATAGAAGCTCCTATTAATATTGTACAACTTTTGGCGCAACATCGGTTGAGGATATGGAAAATTTATTTTGAAAATACTTTAGCCTTACAAGCAACAACTCAATCCGTTATTCGTACACCTAATTGGTTCTCTAAGCATACTTTGTATGTGGAAGCGTCTTTATTTAAAAAAGCATTAGACTTTCAATTAGGTACAACATTAAAAATGAACGAAACATACTTAGGTTACTACTATCAACCAATCACTGGACAATTTCAACTAGAAAACGACAATAGCCTGCTCCTCTACCCCTTGTGGGATGCCTACTTTACTTTGAAAATAAAAACAGTACGCTTTTTCTTACGGGCAGAAAATTTAACTTATCTGTTAAATAATGATACTTACTATTCCCAAATTGCTACTTATCCACAGCCTCTGTTCCATCTTAGGTTTGGATTAGATTGGCGTTTTTTTAACTAATGTTATTATTTTAGTAAATGATAAAAGTATGAAAAGTTATTCCGACATTTGGCTTATGGTTCGTATCAAACGATTTAGAATTCGGTAATTTCGCGTTCTAACAAGTATCAAGTTATTGTATCTTGTTTGAAACCATATTAATAATATGGAATTTGAACAAGCTAATCTTAATCATTACTAGTAGATTCTAAATTAGTAAATAACTATCCAAAATCCAAGCAAGTACACACGCCAAACTGCGATTATTCCCTTTTAGTCGCATTATCCGTTTTTGTTATCATCTACACCAACATCAAGCTAACTAAGGCTATTGCACAGCTTTGGTTTGGTAATGCTATTGTACCATAGCAAACTAGCACAAAGTAGAACAATAGCAAAAGTATGTTAGGCTCATATTTGGAATTTCAGTAACATATTATATTTTTTTATTATAAAAACCCATGTTTTTATGCAAACTATTTTACGAATTGGGATATTCTGCCTACTCGGTTTTAGTGCAGTTGCCCAAGTTAATTTAAGTTGTTTCGATAAAGGACAACTGGTGGTGAATGGCTCTACCATCACCATTACCAATTTTAAAATAAAAAATACTGGATTTTCTCCATCTGGTATCAGTAATCTGGGCTATTATCTTTCAACGGATGAGAATTTTACCACTAGTGACATCTTTTTGGGTCAAGACTACGTGGACGGTTTGAGCCCAAGTCAATTGAGTACGGAGAACTTTATGATTGACTTGGCAGGAATGAATATTCCAATGGTACTTACTTTGTGGGAGCAATTATTGACTACTTAAATCAAGTACCAGAGTACGATGAAACGGACAACAACGATTGTTATTGGACAACGCCGAAAGTTATTGTGGGAGGCAAGCCAAATTTATCCTGCCCAGTAGCTGGCGAATTAACGATTAATAATTCGTTAATTAAAATTTATTGGGCGAAGATTATGAACAGTGGTACTGCACCAGCCGGTGACAGTAAGGCAGGTTTTTATCTTTCTACTGATAGCGTTTTTACTACCAGTGATATTTTCATGGGAAGCGTGGATGTACCTGCTTTAGTGCCAGGTGAATCTGTAATGATTGATATTGATGTAGATACAGATAGCTTAAATTTAGCACCTGGCGAATATTTTATTGGTTACATTATTGATTATTTGAACCAAGTACCCGAGTCTAACGAAGAAGATAACCGTGGTTGTAAATTCGATCAAAAGTTAATTGTTAACGGTATTCCATCTGGAACCCCAGATTTGGCGTGCAAAGCATTGGGGGAATTGATTGTTAACAATAACACTTTGGACGTGTATATTGGGTGGACAACCATTCAAAACATTGGCAACGCAGCAGCAGGCGCAAGTCAAGTTGGGTTTTACCTTTCTACGGATAGTCAATTCGGAACTGGCGATATTTTATTTGCCACTCGCAATATTCCCGCTTTACAGCCAGGCGCATCAGAAATGATTAGCGAGCAGTTGAATGTGAATTTGACCAGCTTGAATCTCGCACCAGGTTTGTATCAAGTGATTGTTGTGATTGACCATTTGAAACAAGTGACTGAATCCAACGAAGATAATAACGACGACTGTTTCTGGGTAGAGCCAAAGGTATTCAATTCCAAACAATGCAAAACCGATTTGGACA
>JAAUTG010000119.1 GCA_012031785.1 Saprospiraceae bacterium
AGGATACTTTTCTTCTATCAAGCGGTTCAAATTGCTTTTAGCTTTTTGTAAGTCGTTCAATTGCAAGTAGGCTAGGGCTTGATACCAAAGAGCTACATCGTTGTAAGGATTTTCTGGTGTTTCCAATAAAGTTTGGAAGGCGGCAATAGCGATGTACCAATTTTTTGTTCTATTGCAATTTGTCCCTTCAGTAGGGTAGCGGACAAAGATAAAGAATCATCATTTGGAATAGTTTGCAACAGCTTCAGTGCTGCGCCAAAACTATCCTGCTCCACCAAAGTAGAAGCCGCAATCAATGTTCTTTCGCTTGCCAATAGTTCAACCTCTAGTGTTTTAGTATTAGAAAAAAGTACGCTTTTACTATCTTTTAAATAATTATCTGCAAGTTGAACGGTTGTCTTAGACAAAGACATAGCTATGAAGTAGATGCCAATACTAAGACCAGCTAGGGAAGCTGCCATGGCGAGGATGCGCCAACTGGTAAGTTGCAACTTCCTTTCTTTCACCAAGGTTTGAAAATGAGTGCGCATCGTATTCTGACGCTCCAAAGTATTAAATTGACCGTCAATAAAGTCTTCCATCACGGTATAACGCTCCATTTGTTCCCGTAGAACCGCATCTTCTGCCATGCGCCTATCAAAAGCTAACAGTTCTTCTTTGGACATTTCTATCTCTTTGAATCGCTGAATTAAATCATAGTTGGTGTTGTTTGCTTTACTTTTCATAAAGAATTATTTTTCATGTTATTTCTTTTTGAGTAATTCCTCAAATATTTCCGTAGCTCGCTTTTTCAATTGCTTAGTACAATCGTGCTTTCTAACTGTAACTTGGCGAGCATCTGCCCAGTTCAATATGGCTTGCAGTTCGCTGGGTTTTTCTTTCCCAGTTTCCAAAATAGTGGTCAGCAAGTCTCTGCATATATCAGTTAATTCCTGTAAAGCCTGCTGCATGGCTTGAGTTTTCAGCAACTCTAGTCGGTCATTTTCTAAATACTCTTGCTCCGAAAGACCATCTTCTTGCACATCGTTGCCTGGATTATTGCTATCTAGTTCTACTATTTTCAATTGTTTTTTCGCAAGTCATCCAAATAAGCATTTTTGGCTATGCTTGCGAAATAGGCTTCCCAGTTAGTTTGTGGTAATGGTTTATCTTCGTGTACAAACTTTTCCCAAAATTTTGCCATCGCTAAGCATAAATAATATTGTGTAGCGTCTTTGGATTTGAATTGTTGAAGTAATTTTCCCTCCAACCTGCTGTACAATTGTTTGAAATATTGATCAATCAGTGTCGTGTTTCCTTGCTTGGCTTGGGTAATCCATTCTTGAAGCTCCGTGTTTGACGCCATATTCAAGGGTTCAGTGTTAAGACGAAATTAAGTTGAAAAATCAGATGCGGAAAAACTAACGCTGACCACACTGAAAATATTTTAAAAGCAAATTACTGATTTCTAAATATTTATACATGTTGCCTTATTTTTTTACCAAAAAAGTGTCTAGTGCTTCTGATAATTTTCTGATTGCTCGTCATTTAGTCAAACGCCAAATGAAAACAATCATAACAGTCAGAATATGCCATAACATCTTACTTACTCACGTTACGCAACTTGTTTTTTGCTATTTATTCAGCACACACACACCATCACAAAAGTACAATCAATTTTTAACTATTGGGCGAAAGATCAAACAGTAATACCCAATTTACTTAATGCGGTAGCGGATTTTAATTTCCTATAGTTTTCTTGTAGAACGTCAGCAAGGATGCCACAACCGAGGTTTGGGTATCCTGCTTGACTTTCTTTTATTTGGTTAGCCAAATTGGTATTTAAGGCTTTTTTTAACTGCTTCAAAAGCAGCATGAATAGGCATATTTTATGTGCCCTAAATCTGCTGATAGTTTATATTTTTTAAAATTAAAATTAAATTTTGTCATGGCACGTATTGCACTTTTATTCATCCTTTTCGGATGCTTATGGACGACTTCTTTGTCTGCTCAACATCGCAGCAGAACCTGTGGAACCGCAGAAGGTTACTTAAAACGCTTGGAAAGCGATCCAGAATTTAGAAGTAATATTTCTGTAATTGAAAAATTTACAACACGCTACGTTGAACACTTACGCGAACATGGCGGGGAAGGGGCAAGAGGAGAAATAGTAACCATTCCAGTAGTCGTACATGTGGTGTACAATAGCAGCACTGAAAATATTTCGGATGCCCAAATTCAAAGCCAGATAGACGTGTTGAACCGCGACTTTAGAGCTTTGAATAGCGATATTAGTCGCGTACCGAGCGTATTTTCGCCATTAGCAGCCGACTGCCGCATTCAATTTGCACTGGCAAAGCGCGACCCCAATTGTGAACCTACTAACGGCATCACCAGAACTTATACCAGCACTACTTCCTTTACTCGCAACCCTAGCTCGCCTTCCGCAACTGTCAGAAATCCTATGAAATTCACTAGTTCGGGCGGAAGAGACGGCTGGAATCCCGAAGAATATTTGAATATATGGGTATGCGATTTAGGAAGTGGTTTGCTAGGTTATGCTGCTTTTCCCGCAGATTTAGCTACTCGTCCTGCCGAAGATGGCGTAGTGATTGACTACCAAAGTTTTGGTACTATGGGAACAGCCGCTGCACCTTTCAATTTAGGAAGAACTACGACGCACGAGGTTGGACACTGGCTCAATTTGAGGCACATTTGGGGCGATGACCAATTTGAATCTAATGTTTGTTCTTTCTCTGATTTTGTAGATGATACTCCTGATCAAGACACAGAAAATTACAATTGCCCGAGTTTTCCTCATGTTTCTTGCTTCAACGGACCCAATGGTGATTTATTTATGAACTATATGGACTATGTAGATGATGACTGTATGTTCATGTTTACCAAAGGGCAATCCCAGCGAATGGATGCCACCTTGTTTGGTGTACGTGCCAGTCTGATTGGTTCTGATGGGACTGTACCGCCTGGCGAAGCACCAACACCAGACTTATGGTCGCAAGATACACCTGATGATACTGGCATAGAACCTAATCCTACTAGCCTCCCAATGTGGCAAAGTGCAGACATTTGGGTGCGGAACACCAATGATGGTTTTTTGAATCAAGAGCATCAAAACCCAATTGGTGGACAAACTAACTATATTTACGCTAGAATCCGCAATAGTGGCTGCGTGGGGTCGCAAAGTGGTACGGTCAAATTGTATTGGGCAAAGGCAAGTTCAGGGTTAGCTTGGCCCGCGCCTTGGGACGGTACTATGGTGGCTAGTTTGTTGATGGGCGACGATATTGGTAGCAGTCCAGTTACGGTTAATGCTGGCGATTTCGAGATTGTAGAACTGCCTTGGGTAACTCCTAACCCTAATGATTACGCCAGCTTTGGTTCGGATAAAGGACATTTTTGCCTCCTTTCTCGCATCGAAACTTCTAGCACAGTACCTTATGGGATGGCGTTCGCAGAAACAAGTAATTTTTATCAAAATGTGCAGCGCAATAACAACATCGTGTGGAAAAATATTTCTGTTGCCTCTCCAACTGAAGGCAGATTAGCCGATGGGGTATTGGTAAACAATTATTTATCTCGTGGTGTGATTGCTAGATTACAGTTCAACGATTTCGGGCTACATCCTAATCTTTCATTATTCCAACACGGTAAAGTGTCCGTTGATTTGGGAGAAAAACTGTTTGAGATTTGGTCGGATGGTGGCAGAGCGGCGCAAGGGGTATCTTTTGTAAGAAACAGTACAAAAATTTATTTGAACCACTCGGAAGCAGCACTCTACAATATCAAATTACCAAGCCATGAGCAATTCCCAATAGAAGTTTTCTTTGAACCTTTTGACGAAAATGCACCAGCGCGAGTGTATCAACTGAATTTGGAACAAATTGACCAAGAAACCCAAGAGTTGCTGGGTGGACAAACTTTCCGATTTAAAACTGATACAGAAACAAGTTCTCCCAATAATATTTTGGTAGAAACAAATTGCCCAAGCACCATACCGCCTAAAGTGAAATTTCCTGTAAACGTGGTCGCACATTTAGGACAAAATCATCAGTTGAGCGCATTTTATGGCGTATTGCGTTGGAATCCTGAATTTGTGAACTACTTGGGAGGTGCTAGACTAACTGAAATTTTTGATGGCAGCCTTCGTATCAATCAAAGTGCAGGCGAAATCATTTTTTACGGTAAAAATCCAAATGGCATAAATGGGTCTTTTGAGCTATTCGGTGCTATTTTTGAGGCAACACCTAATGCGGCTACCTTTGCAAGTCAAGCCATCGAATTGACCCTAAAACAATTTGATGGACTGCAAGGAAACACTGACCTATTACCAATTACCACGACTAGCAATTGCAACTTCACGGTGACATGGAATGGTAACAATTTGAGCAACAACGGTGCGAATAATACTAGCGAAACACTGTCTGTACAAGCACATCCTAATCCGTTCCGCGATGAATTAAACATTCAATACTACCTTGCCGATGCGTCCACTCATGTAAATATTAGTGTCTTTAGCACCGAAGGCAAGCGCGTGAAAGTGCTTTACGCTGGGCAGCAACTTGCAGGAACGCACCAAATCACTTGGGACGGCAAGAATGAACAACATCTGCAACTACCCAACGGACTTTATTTCTTGCAAGTTACTAGCGATGCTCAAAGCATTCATCAAAGAATTTTGCTGGTTCGTGATTAGTGAATAACTGCTACTGCAATCGGTCTTTAGTCGCCTTAGTGTGGCTAAAGACCAACAACAAATAGTCAATAGTAAATAAGAAGCTAATTTGTTGTTTTTTAGGGATTTATGTTTGTTGTAAAAACATTAACAAAAAAAAATTAAAAAAAAAGTAATGTTCACATCCGATTTTTTGCAGTTTGTTCGTCTTAGAGCTAGAATACTTATTTTAAGATACAGAACACACTTTTGGCAAGAATAAGCACACCGGCAAAGAAGTTTTACGGTAAATCCTATTTGTTCATGTTTCTGGTTAGCATAGATTATTAAATCTGTTTTGCCAGGGGCTAAAATTTATTTTATGAGAATATTGCCAAACAAAAAATTAGTGTTCCTCTGCGCTTTGTTGAGTGTTCAGTTCACCTTACTTCAAGCCCAAACTTCGAACGAAGCTCAATACTTGCCTGGTCAATTTTATTTTAAAATCATTGACGATTATCAAACCTTTTTCAATCGTCAATCCCCAGAAGTAGATATTGCCGAACAATTACCATTTTCGTGCCTTTGGCGCAAGAATTTGGAGCAAGGGTTCAAAGCACTTTTTATTTCTCCCGTTCGGAAACGCTATATCGTACCTTTAGGGTAACTATTAAAGAGCCTCGTCGTTCGCAAGAATTTTTAGATAAAATAAATGGACAAGACGAGGTACAATATGCAGAACCTGTACCATTATTCACGACCAACCACACACCTAGCGACTTGGGGGCAGACGACCTCACCGAGCAATGGTATTTACACCGCATCATGGCACAGGATGCTTGGGATTTTAGTCAAGGTAACAATGTCGTAGTAGCTGTGATAGACAATGGTTTTTCTACTAAACACGAGGACTTGTACGACAAATGGATCGCTGGATTTGACGTGGCAGACCATGATGATAACCCATTCATAGAGGTAGGTAGCTTTTGGCATGGTACGCATGTTGCAGGACTAGTGGGCGCGAGAACGGATAACCGTTTAGGGTTGGCTTCGATAGGGTATAACACTAGCATTATGCCAGTGAAAGCTACTTCTGATTTTCTAGCGACCCTACCATCATTGATAGTGGTTTAGAGGGCATCATTTGGGCTGCTGAACAAGGCGTGAAAATTATCAATATTTCTTGGGGCTGGCAGTCTAGCTATCTAGATGAGTTCACCATTAATACTATTCAAAATATCATCAACGATGCCTATGCGGCTGGTGCAGTGATAGTAGCGGCAGCAGGTAACTTCAACGAAACTGCTTTGTTTTATCCAGCCGCTTGTGAGCATGTAATCAGCGTTGCCAGCACTGACAACAACGATAAGAAAAGCCCTAATTCTAATTTTGGAAAATGGATTGATATTGCAGCACCTGGTCATCATATTTTAAGTACCTATCCATTTGGAGGTTATGACTGGGAATCAGGTACTTCTATGGCAGCACCACTGGTTTCAGGAACATTGGCACTCATGTACGCTTTACGCCCTGATATGACTCCTGAACAAGCTGAAATTTGTTTAAAAGCAGGTGTTGACCCTGTAAACGATTATGTAGGTTTAATTGGTGTAGGTCGTTTGAACGCACTTGAAGCCTTGAAATGTCTTGAGGCACAGGTGCAGCAGGACAACGACGAAAGTGAAACCACAAGCAATAACGTTTTTTATGGATTTTCGGCGGCACCAAACCCTATGGATGAATATACTTTATTTGAATATAAATTGAACGTAGCATCCAAAGTACATCTGAAAGTATATAATCGTTTTGGTGTTGCTATTACGCTGTTGGAAAGTGTTTATCAGCAACCTGGCTACTATCAAGCCAAGCTCAAGCGCGGCAATTTGTCAGCAGGGATTTATTACTACCAACTGCAAGCGCGCGATTTTGTAGAAACGAAAAAGTTAGTGATTAACGAATAGACCATTAGGCAATTGGTTTTAGTTTTAACTCATGTTATGCAATTGGTCTTTAGTGGATTCAATTTTTACCCTTTTTGAGTGTAATTCTTACCAAAATAGGGGATGCTAAAAAGTTTCCTAGCAACGTAGTTTTAGACGGCTAAAGGACCAATTGCGTAATTTTGTAGTGGCTAAATGTTTGAAATTGCGCCATCACCAAATGATATAAAATACTCAATTATTTCACAATCAAAACTTAATAGAATGAAAAATAGTATTAAAATCACGCTATTACTTTCTTTTTTTTCTACCTTTCACATCTTCGCACTAGCACAAACTTGGAATGGTATTGGTGTTTACGAATTGACCTACCGCGAAGGCGCAGTGGCAATTGGTACAAATCAGATTCCCACCAGCCAACAAGTGGGAAGGCAAGATTTAACTAATTACAAACTTTTTGTATGTGGCGGTATTCTTGCAGATGAGTGGTTAGTACCAAACGCTACTTGGTGCGACTATGTATTCGCTCCCGATTATGCCCTTTTGCCTTTAGAAGCAGTAGCAGCCCACATCAAGCAATATGGACACCTGCACAACACACCTTCTGCGGCTAAAATCGAAACTCAAGGTTTGCCAATAAAAGACATCACGCTCAACCAACAAGAAAAAATAGAAGAAATCTACCTACATTTAATTCAACTCAATGAACGCTTGAAAACGCTGGAAGCCGAAAATGCACGCCTGAAAACTGACAATCAGGAGTTGCAAGCTGCGATTAAAGCATTTTCTGGCAGCCGCTAATCGCTTTGTTTTCTGCAATCTACTGTTTGCCATTTGCCCAAACAGTAAGTATTTTCAAAGGTAATGGCTGGAACATTTTAATTAGGAACTGATGTTACTGCATTTGAATATTTGCTTTCAAAAAGTTTTTTTGGGGTTGCCTGTAATTGAGGTAATCCAAAATAAAATAGTTGTAATTTGAGCTAAAAGCAAACTGCTTAACATCACTAATCACTTTAAAAAAAACTAAAAATATGAAATGGTTAATCTTGAGTTGGGCAACAGTTTGGTGCAGCTTCACCATCGTAGAGGAATGGTTAGCTATGCCGCCAACGGCTGGACCTGGGCGATTGACAGTATCCAAGAAAAACAGCAATATTCAGGTGACGACCTTTGTGTGGATTGTATTCGTGCCACAGACACCATTACGCTAGAAATAGCGCATTTTGATACAACCACGCCTGAGTGTACCCTCAAAAATATCATTATTACCCACGTCATGGTGTTGGATAAGTACGGACATTTTTGCAGCTCACCGATTTCGTCCGAAAATGTTGCTATTCCAACCTTTCGACAAGGTATTCGTAATTTCCCGCAGCGTCCTGCCAGTCATCCACCATTCGACTTGAATTACAGGCGCTTAGCAGTGCTTGAAATTCCAATCACTTGTTCTAACCTTACCTTAGATAGCGAAATTGGACAAGTTTTTGTGCAATTTCAGTACCAAGATTGTAACAATGATACCATTACTACGACCACCATCCTTGAATACGAACTGGGTTGTCCAGACACAACTGGCTTTCTGCTGGGTTACAACCAACATCATACGCAACCACAATCCAACACTCAGCTATTGCCGAACTACGCGCTTGCTGCTTATGCTATTGAAATGGCAGGGAACGTCACAGTAGCGGAGCGAACTCGTGCGCTACTTCGCATCTGTCCTGGTGGTGGCTACATCAAAGTTGCCAAAGATACCACTACCACTGATGGCGGTGTTCTAGTGGCGCGAGGTGCATTTTTTAAAGCGGAAAAAGTTTACAGGGAATGAATAGCTTATGTTGTGCGATTGGTAGATTTTAAGAATCACCCTAACAAATAACCAAACGATTAAAGAATGAAAATAAAAAATGGATGATAGATATTACGATTTGGCGATTCCGCAATTTGTTAGTCTTTTTGTTGGGCTTTCAAATGCTTTGTGCACAAGAGTTTTCAATCCTACCGACGCGCTGTGCAATACCAGTAGATTGTGTGGAAACTTACTGTGAAGTGGCTTTTCAGCACTGGAATACAGGCGATTTTGTAGCTATGAAAAGCTGCTTAGACACCGCTTTAGAAGTGGCTACCACTCACCATTTGGACACTTTGAGCGATGCGTATGCCATGCTATGGAACTACTACGGGGTTTATTATCAAAATACTAGCAACAATGCGCTTGCCATTGATGCTTATCAGCGCGTACTAGAAATTGATGTTATGCTTTCCAAGTATGACACTAATTTTGACCGTACTTATTTAGCATCGGATTATCAAAATATAGCCAGTTTATTAAGTGAAAACGGAGACTATACTACGGCTTTAGCGTCCTACCAAAAAGCGCTGCAATACGCGCCAGCCCATCATGTAGAAACCGCCATCATTCTCAATAACATGGCACTTGATTTTCAGAAGAACAAACAATTGGACAGCGCGTTGCAGTATTATCAACAAACTTTTCTTTTATTAAACCGATTGCCAAACGATGCCACCACTAAAGATGTTTGGCTAAGTTACTATTTTAATATAGCTACTTACTGGAATGCAAAACGTGATTACCGCAAAAGTAGTGCTGTATTGAAAACTGCCCGAAAACTAATTCGGTCACAAGATGTAAATAATTTATCCTATTACCACAACGCGCTTGGCGGTGCGGAACTGTTTAACGGTAACTACGCAAGTGCGAAAACTCACCTATTTCAAGCACTTGATTTGCGTATTCAGCAATGGGGCGATAAACATCTAACTGTGGCAAATGCTTATCGAAGTATTGGAGAACAGCTTTACGAGCGACAAGGAAGTCCAGCAATGGCACTTCTTTACTACCAAAAAGCAATTGCGGCATTAGTGCTGGACTTTGGCGAAGCCACAGATTACGAATGCAACCCTAATTTGGGGCAAGCCATTTTAGACCGCTATACTTTATTGCAATTGCTGGAACTCAAGGCGGGCGCACTGGTCAAATTAGACCACCTGGATTTGGGGCAACAAACCTATCAACTAGCGATTGCGCTGCTGGATGATTTGCGGTTCAACTACTTAGCAGAAGGTTCAAAATTCAGGTTGATGGAACGTGCTATTCCAATTTACGAGCGTGCCATAGCCCTCGCGCTTCGTTTTGGCGACTCCGAAGCAGCTTTTCAATTAGCAGAACGAGGGAAAGCTACCTTGCTACTCGAAAATCTTAATCAAGTGCAAGCCAAAGCATTTGCAGGTGTCTCAAAGGTTTGGTTACAGCGTGAGCGCGACTTTAAAACCAAAATTTCTGTCACAGAACGCGCTTTGTATGAGGCTGTACGCGCAGGTAATACGCCCTTTGAACAGCCTTTACGAGATACCTTATTCCAATTGCGCCAAGATTTTCAAGTGTTTCAAGCCGCCCTTGAAAATAATTATCCTACTTATTTCCAATTAAAATATCAAGTTAAGTACCCAACACTTTCTGACATTCAACAACAACTTTTGGATGAACAAACCGCGCTCTTAGAGTTTTTTTCTGGCGACAGCACCATTTTTTTATTTTCTATTACCTCCAAACAAGTTGCTATACATACTTTTCCAGCAGACAGCTTACAAAAACAACAATTGCAGACCTTGAGAAATACGCTCACCACACCAACTGCCAATCGCACTACCTTTTTAGCGTTTAGTATGGCTGCATTTTCTATTTTTCAAACTTATTTTCAACCAGCCATCGCAGCGTGGGAAACCAAGATACAAAGGCTGCTCATTGTGCCTGATGGAGATTTTGCAGCTATTCCATTTCAAACGTTGTTAAAACATCCCATAAATTCAACACAATACAAAGAAACACGCTTTGACACGCTGTCTTTCTTGGTGCAAGACTATGCAATGGTATATGCGTATTCTGCCACTTTGGCGTTGACCACTCAAGCTCAACACGATGTCATTTCTTCTCCATCTTGGGTCGCATTTGCTCCTGTTTTTACAGGCGACCACCAATTGCGATATAGCCAAGATGAGGTGGAACGCATCCAAAAAGAGGCAAAAGGGAAAATATTTTTACAGGAACAAGCCACGCAAGCCAACTTTCGTGAAATGGCAGGGCAGTATAAAATTCTGCACCTTTCTACCCATGCCATAGCAGACCGCGAGAATCCTCTTTTGAGTAAAATCTATTTCCATGACCAGCATCTGACCATCGCTGAAATTTACAACCTCCAAATTACTGCCCATTTGGTAGTATTGAGCGCCTGCGAAACTGGTATTGGAGAAATGAAACGCGGTGAAGGACTCTTTAGTCTAGCCCGTGCTTTCCTGTATGCAGGTTGTCCAAGTTTGGTTGCCAGCCTATGGAAAGTAGAAGAACACAAAAGTAGTGAGGTGATGCAATACTTTTACCATCACTTATTGCGAGGCGAATCTACTGCAAAAGCCCTTCAATTAGCACAGTGCCAGTATTTAAGCCAAGTGAGCGCTAAGCAAGCTGCTCATCCTTTTTATTGGTCTGCCTTCACCGTAATTGGTGATGATAGGCAGTTTTCAGTACCTTTTTATAAAAAGTGGGCGAAAATATTAAGTTTTTTGGGTGTTGCCTAAAGCAGTAGTACATTAAAAACACTATGATAAGTTAAAAAGCCATCTACTTTCGCTACTCCATGAAGGCGATTATTTTATTAATCACCCAGTCTGTGGTTAACACTTTGAAATGTCCTGTACCTTCAACTTCCTCTAGTCTGCAATTTTTCCATTCGCTTTGCACGCTTCTGGATTGCTGTATGGGAATCACTTTATCGTGCTTATCGTGGATAATGAGCGCGGATGCTACATTAGCACTTTTTATGAAAGTGCTGACGTTCAACTCGTGTACCTTCATCTGTAATTCTTTTTCAATGCGTTCAATGAGGCGTATTTCTACTTTTTTTGATAACCCTACCTGTTGAATCACATAGTTGATTCGTTCGGAAAACTTATCAGGCGACGTGAGCAGTACGTATTTTTCAATTTTAAGAGCTGGATTGTTGGACAGCGCGTAAGTAGTTGCTACACTGCCAAAAGAATGACTTACTAAGTGCGCGATTTGATAATGACGCACCAATTCGTCCACCAACGCGGCAAACTCGAAGAGACTTGTTTCCCCCTTACTGCTAAATCCATGCGAAGGTCCATCAAACGCATGAACCGTGTAACCTTTTGCTAAGAGAGCTTCTATTAGGAAAGAAAAATTTCCAGCTTGACCCTCCCAACCGTGAATGAGTAGTATTTTCTTACTTCCCCCAAGCCAAGCGTAGGTCTGAATGCTGAAATTTCGGAAAGGAAACACTTCCTGTTTTGCTTTTTTTAGGACTTCCAATTCGGTTGCTCGCAAGTTTCTCACCTGCGGATTAGTGAGTTTTTGATAGGCTAAACGGACAAAAAAATTGGGAAACATGCCTGATAAAAAACCAATTATTCTCTTTTTCATTAATGCTTTTTTTAAATTAATCAATCATTGGTTAATTCATCTTGAATTACAAGCCAAGCCCTTTTAATTTAAGCCTGTCTGGTATAACTAAAGACTTACCAAAAAATAATATAATATTTTTTTCTATTTGAGGGCTAAAAATTAGCTAGTTCGATAATAAGTATTACCTTTGTAGTAAGTTATAATTGTCTGATGAAAAAGACATATCGGCAAGCTGTCATCGGCTTGCCTTTTCTATTTTTTTACACTTGGGCTTGCAAGGTTTTTGAAGCTGAGATAGTCCAAAGTCCTCCAAACGTAAGCAAACCATTCAACGCTAATACCATAAAGCCTAATGTCAGACCTTGCTCGTTGCCCCACATTTCTAATAAATAGGAGATAACAGGAGCCGCTACGCAGATAATCACAACCAATGCTTGATTGGTAATAATTCGTTTAGTAACCATTCCAAACGCAAACAACCCTAACAGCGGTCCGTAGGTATAGCCAGCTATTTGAAAGAGCTTATTGATTACCGAGTCATTATTGATGGCATCAAAAATCAATATAGCTAGTAAGAACAGGATTGAAAAGCCAATATGCACAAAAAGACGAAGCTGCTTTTGCTGTGCTTCTGGTCGGGTTGCGCGTTCAAAATTAAGAAAATCTATACAAAAGGAAGTAGTTAATGCTGTCAACGCAGAATCTGCACTCGAATAAGCGGCAGCAGTTAAGCCAATTACAAAAGCAATACCAATGACAGCAGGTAGGTGCTGCAAGGCAAGCATTGGGTAAAGTTCATCAGTACGAAGTGGCACTTGTACTTGAGTATAATCTGCATAAAGATAAAGTAAAACTCCCAAACAAAGAAAAAGAAAGTTCACGAATACTAAGGTAAAACTAAAAGTAAACATGTTTTTTTGAGCATCTTTCAAATTGCGGCAACTTAGGTTCTTCTGCATCATATCTTGATCTAAGCCAGTCATCACAATCGTAATCAACGCGCCACTAAAGAATTGTTTAAAGAAATTATTAGGGTCCGACCAACCGCTTTCAAAGAAAAATATTTTGCTGTACTTGCTATTACTAATCATTCCTGCTAGTTCACCAACATTTTTACCCATCGTTTGCCCAATAAAGTAAATAGTAAGTATTACTGCCAGCAACATAGAAAATGTTTGAAACGTATCCGTCCAGATAATCGTTTTGATACCTCCTTTGAACGTATAGACCCAGATGAGTAAAATTGTACCTGTTACGGTAACAAAAAACGGAATATCGTAGGCATCCATAATAAATCGCTGCAAAATAATGGCTACCAAATATAAGCGAAAAGAAGCTCCGATTAGGCGCGACAACAAAAAGAAAGCTGCACCTGTTTTGTAAGCACCGATACCTAATCTTGATTCGAGGTAAGTGTAAATGGAAGTGAGATTCATTTTGTAATAGAGTGGCAATAGCACCAAAGCAATAACGGCGTATCCGAGTAGATACCCAAACACAATTTGCATGTAAGAAAACTGGATATTGGGTTTGATGGTGGCAACGCCAGTAAGCTCTTGCATCAGTTCAGGCGTTGCGCCCACTGCTCCTGGAATAGAAATAAAAGTGACACCAGACAAGGAAGAACCAATCATGCCAAAGGCAATGAGTAACCAGTGAGATTTTCTGCCACCCAGAAAAAAATCTTGATTGTCTGCATTGCGACTAGTGAAGAAAGAAGTAATAATCAACACGAGAAAATAGGCTGCAATCAGCCCTAGCATAAGTTGTGGAGACAGTTGGTTCATAATCAATATTTATTCTATTAATTTCGGCGCGTATCATACCTTTGTGCAACCACCAAAACCTGACACAAACGCATCTTTTTCGCAAGATAAGATTATCTTTGGCAAACAAACAAGTCAACGAATGATAAGTGTACTTTTTTTCTTAAAATA
>JAAUTG010000120.1 GCA_012031785.1 Saprospiraceae bacterium
CTCACCAATACTTTTTTCATAAGTAGCTTGCAACCAAGTTGTCAAATTCAATTGTTCGGTGAATACTTTTGTAAGTTGGCGATTTTCTTGCCAAATCAAGCCAGGTGCGCCAGTTCTCCAATCAAAAGTCTCAAATCGTTTGTTAAAAAACTGATTATCGTCTGTTTGATAGTTAGCTGCAACTGTTCCTCTAACTTTTAACCCATCAATAGGTTCATACTCTGCATAGAAACTACCTAAAAAACGATTATCTTTCAAGATGCGATTGAACGCCTGTACTTCTGCTAAGATATTCGGAGTAGAAAGTTCTAATGCGTCTAAAGTTCTATCGCGGTCTGCCAATCTGCCTTGACTATCAAAAGCTGGAAAGTTAGGTCCTAGACGGGTAGCTCTTGCAATCACACCACCATCTTGACCAACGTTGTCCAAATTAGATTCCTGACGGCTAATGTAAAAACTACCCCCAATATCAAATCGCTTGGTCACTTCTGTATCCAAGTTCAAACGCGCATTGTAACGCTGCGTTCCGTCGGTGAATTTCACCACCGCATTTTGGTCTAAGTATCCCAAAGAAATGTTAAAGTTAGTGGTTTGGCTACCTCCACTGATGGATAGGTTGTGCTGCTGAATTGATGCGGTTTGCAACACTTCTTCAAACCAGTTGGTGTTTGGTCCGTCTTGATACTGACTGATTACATCTTGAGGATAAAGCCCTTGACCACCAGAGTTAATACCCGCTTCGTTTCGCAATTCCATAAATAATTGCGAATCCCAGATGTAATCTGGTACATTTGCTACTTGCGTAGTACCGCCAAACCCTGTGTAATTAAAAGTAGGTTTGCTGTTTCTATTACCGCGCTTAGTGGTAACTAAAACGACCCCATTAGCAGCTCTTGAACCATAAATAGCCGCAGAAGCTGCATCTTTTAATACTGTAATAGATTCGATGTCGTTCGGGTCAATATTACCAAATGGAGCTTCAATACCATCTACTAAGATTAGCGGATTAGAATTGTTTAACGTACCAATACCGCGAACGCGAATAACTGCATCATCCTGACCAGGCTCTCCAGAAGATTGATTTACCCACACCCCACTCACTTGCCCTTGTAAAGCCTGTGTAGCGTTAGTGATTGGACGCGCTTCTAGTGCTTTTGCACTCACCACACCTACTGCACCCGTCAGATTTTCTTTTTTCTGACTGCCATAACCCGTTACCACAATTTCAGAAAGTAACGCTACGTCGGTTTCCATTGCTATATCCAAGCTATTTTGCCCATTAACAGCCACTTCTGTAGTTCTGTATCCTGTGTAGCTCAATACTAGCACAGCATTTTCTCCCACTTGAAGTTGATAAGAACCATCAACATCCGAACTCGTACCATTGGAAGTTCCTTTTTCTAGGATGTTTACTCCAATAAGTGGTTCGCCATCGCTATCTGTGATGATACCTCTCACCGTTTGGCTAAATATGGCAGCGGGGAGGAATAAAAACGCTACAAGTAAAACAGCAAAGCAGTAATTGATTTGCGTTTTTCGTTTTGCTAATTTCATACGCTAATATTATTTTGTTTTAATGATTAAGTAAAAATCAATATTAAGTACAAATATAGAATAGGTATTACTTATTTCTAAAATTTTTGAACTATTATTTTTTAAAAATACTTAAAATGAAATAAAAACAGGAATACTTATCTACATACCCCATTAGATGACGGCTAATTATTCTATTTGCAAGAAAATATATCTCATCTATCAACTTAAAAATTACGCGATTAAAATTGATGGCGGATGCGTTAATATTACATGACGCAGTTCGCTATTGGCAGTTGGTTGCTTGCTTTTTAAAAAGGTTTTCTCGTGCTTGCGTAGATTGCTTGCAAATGGAGATTATCCGAAATAATTATATTTGGGCGAAAGGCGAATGGTAAAAATAAATAGCAAAAGCCAATTGCGTAACCTCGCTCATCACTTATCCAATATCGGTCAATTGCTCGCCTTTTATAGCCTTTGCCATCAAGTCTGGAAAGCGGTCGGGTGTGCAAGCAAAAACAGGAATACCATACCCTGTCAGTGTTTTCGCTACATTTTGGTCGTAAGAAGGCGCACCTTCGTCACTCAGTGCTAATAAACAAATGCAGCGTACATCTGCGGCGAGCAGTTGTTGAATTTGCTCATATAATTGCTGTACGTTTCCCCCTTCATAAAGGTCCGAAATTAGCACCAAAATGGTATCTCTTGGTTGTGTAATAATAGTTTGGGCGTAAGCAAGGGCTTTAGCAATGTCTGTACCGCCACCCAATTGCGTGCCGAAGAGTAAGTCAATTGGATCGTTCAGATGCTCGGTAAGGTCTGCAATAGCCGTATCAAAAGCAACAAAATGGGTTTTTACTGCGCTCAAAGAAGCCATAACTGCACCACATACACTGGCATACACAACGGAACTTGCCATGGAACCGCTTTGGTCTATCAAAAGCACAATATAGCTTCAAGGCATTTCCTTTTCTGCCAAAACCAATAAGTTGCTCAGGGATAATTGTTTTTAATTCAGGTTGATAATGCTTCAAGTTGGCTTTTATGGTGCGCTGCCAATCAATATCGTTCCATTTTGGGCGACGCTGGCGTTGAGATTGTCGAATGGCACCTTGAATTGCGGCTCGCAAGGGGTCGCGTAGTCGCTGTTCCAGATTTTCTACTACTTTGCTTACTACGATGCGAGCAGTGGTTTTGGTCTGGGTCGGAATAATATTTTTCAGCGAAAGAATAGTTCCGACTAAATGAATGTCTGGCTCTAGGTTTTCCAAAAGTTCTGGTTCCAGCAACAACTGTTTCAATCCTAATTTTTCAATAGCATCTCGCTGCATAATTTGGACTACGGCACTTGGAAAATAGCGGCGAATGTCCCCTAGCCACCTATTAACATTTGGAGCAGAGGCACCCAATCCGCCTTTGCGTTCGCTGTTGTAAAGGGCTTCCATTGCTCGATCCATCGCTTGCAGCACCCCATCCACAGGCACGGTCTCCTGGGGGTCGCTTTGCTGCCCAAGTACCATGCGCCAGCGTTGCACTTGGGTGGTGGTGGTAGTGTGAGTCGTATCATCAAATGCTTGCATAACTAGTTGTTTAGGTGTAGATGGTTATTTGTTGAAGTGATTATTTGGTTATTCGTGGGGGATGCTAGGTAATTCATTTTACTTGGTTGTCTTTTAGTTACTAGATGGTAAAGTATTAGAACATTTAAAAATATGATCCTTAGAAAGTTACTGCGAAAATACGATTTTTAAGTTACAACACACTGTGAATAAATAACTTAAAGATAAAGTCTCGTAAATCGTGTAATGACTTTCTAAGAATCAAAAATCTAATATAACCAAATACTTAAAAACTTGGCATCAACATGACAGCGTTTTGCATCATTCGCATTCCGCCAATCCAAAACATTCTATACTGGGTATTGTCTAGGAGGAAGACTATTTTCCCCTTTCCCATCGGCTTTACGGCGGCGAAAGTATTACCAGCAAGGTGTTTCAAATTGTTAGAAGTTGCCAGCCCTGCCACCAATAAATTGGTTGTATTTTTTTCATAGTACCCCACAGTCTGTAAATCAGGGTCAGGTTGCAGTACGTCTGTATCGAATCGAAGGGTATAAAGCTCAGATCGCATACCAAAAGCTAAAGGATGCGTGTTATCAATGACTGCATTCATAGCAGAACCTGGTATGCGTTTTTACCGTAAAAATCTTCGCGTTCAGCATAAGGAACGTACTTCGCTACTGCGGAGGAATCTTTTTTCACTTCTAACAACTTCACATCGGTCATCTTAGAGCGTTGCTGAGTGAAAAAAATTAGCGGCACTTTCGGAGGCGATGAGTGTACCACCAGCACTTATCCACGCTTTCAACTGCTCTAAGGCTTCTTTTTCAAACACTTGCCCCAAGCCATTTCCGCCACTTGGTAAAATTAATACTTGATAATTGTTCAGGTCAGCAAGTCCATACCGACTGCCAAACTTCGGAACAGAAGTCTGTGCCAAAATGGAAGTACGCACCCTATCCACAGGAAATTTTGTTTCCTGGTCGAAAAGAAAATACAATTGACCACAGCTCAACACATCAAAAGGCGGCTCTACCATCAATGCGACTTTGGGTGGAATTAAAGGGCGATTGTCGCCAGAACCAGTATCCATGCCGTCACTCATTCTGCCACTGTCTGTTCCATATATTTTCACTTTAGCAGATGTGGCGATTTCTGCCATATCTTTGGCGATAACCGCTAATTTTTCGCGGTTACTACCAAGCATGATGGTCAAAGAACCTGGATAAAATGCTTTTTGACCCGTGTTAAACGACTTTAATGCCGAACGCACTCGATAACCTTTTGCCCAAAGCATTGCCAAAGCTCTAGGTGCGTTGCGCTGATTCCATTCCATCAGATATGCGTATTTGGCATTCAGATTCTCTACGCCATATTCCACTTCTGGTATTTGATTGACAAGTTCTTTGCCAATATTGATAGCTTCTTCTGTGTAAAAAGCATCCAAATTGTAAGCCAAAGGAGCAGACCAAGTAGCCATATCATACATTACAGAATCTTCAATAGCTAAATTTCTACTCATTACACTATTGATGAGCAGATGCCTGTTTTGTTCGGTCGTAATGAGAAACGTTCCTGCTGGAAACTGTTTACTTTCTGCTTTACCTGTTTTATAATTAATAGCAGTTCGAGCCGTAAAGCTGCTAGTGGCGCGCTCAATTTTTACCTCGTGGCGTTTCAAAATCTGAAGTACATCGTACAGGTAGCCTGACTGGTCATTGGGCAAAATGTAAGCCTTCGTTTTTGATTTGCTGTTCTTAGGATTCAACGCATCATAGGTGTATTGCTGAAAAATGGTTTTGCGCTCTGCCCCTTTTTGTAAGGTAGCAAGCGAGGTGAGGTAATGGTCAAAAATGCGCTGACGCAAAGTAAGAACCGTGCCATCGTTTGTTTCGATAGCTCGTCCTCCAGATATACCGCCTTGCTCCACCAGCATCCCAATCGCGCCATCACACTGGGATAGCTGGACCCATAGCTAGGATAAAAATCGTAGTCCTCACGAGTATAATAGCTAATTTGGTGGCGATTAAAAGCATTGGCGTTGGCTCTTCCGATGGTATCTGCAAGCGGCTCGTAGCGGTCGGGTAAGAGAAAGTTGCGCGGGGTGGTGCCAGGTACGGTAAAATAGTTGTTGTTGTAACCCATTTCGTGGTAGTCCGTGTGCAATTGTGGCATCCACTGTTGATAAACTGCGGTATGTCCTCTTGACTCTGGATGTACGCCCCACACCCAATCGCGGTTCAAATCAAACCAATAGTGATTCGTTCTGCCGTTGGGCCAAGGGTCGTGGTGGTCTAAATCGTAAGGCTCTTTCCCTGGCATCATTCGCTGCATGGATTTGTACCAAGCTACGTAGCGGTCGCGTCCGTCAGGATTGATGCAAGGATACATCACAAATACCACATCATCCAATAGTTTTTGCGTGGCTGGGTCATTAGCGGCAATCAAACGATAGGCTACTTGCATGGCAGCTTCTGTACTCGAAGCTTCGTTTCCATGAATGTTGTAACTGTACGAAACCACTAAAGGCTGGTTTTTCATCAATGCCTGTGCTTCCACCAACGGCGTACTCAAAGGGTCACTCAACTTCAAGTTGTTCTGACGGATTTCTTCCAAGCGCTGGTGGTTGGCGGACGAGGTGATGATGGCGTACATCAAAGGACGATCTTCATAAGTTTTACCATAGTTTTTCACCACGATTTTGTCAGATAGTTCATCTATTTTCTCAAAATAGTCCACTACGTGGGCATACAAAGTAAAGGCTTCTCCCAATTCATAGCCCAAAAACTGCTTTGGAGAAGGAATCGTACCGCTGTAATTAAGTTCAGGCTCAAAGCTCAAGTAGTTGGGTACTAAAATATTCTGTGCATCTAACTTACTTCCAATACAAAACAAGATAGATACCAAACAAATCAAATGTTTTAAATACATAGTGTAAAATATCCGTTATAATATTAGGCAATGTTGCCACTTGCAAAAGTGACAAAATAATTTTAAGTTACCTATTGCTTGGAGGAATAATTCATCTAATGTTGCGCAGATTGATTGACTATTTAGTTGTTTTTGGGGTATAAAACAATCGTTTTGAGGCGTTTGTCTCGTAATTTCTAAAAGTTGTCTCCATTGAATAACCATTTTGTCCATAAGAGTTATTTATTGGCATTGCAATGGCAGCACTATGTAAAATGAACAGGGTAGCTTGTAGAAAAGTCCTGATGGAACTGTAAACTCCGAAGATTTTTAAAACAAGCCTTTTTAGATAACACTTAGCTAAAATTTATATTTATGAATATTTGATAATAAATATCTTATGATTTTACTAAAAAGTTAAAATCGCTAAATTTAGAATTTTCAGAGTTTTCAGCATCATTTTGTTTCAGCAATTACGACAATTGATAAATAAAAATTATACATATCTTTGGGCAAATTGTTAGGCTATGACCATTTTGTATAAACTAGGTTTACTATTTTGCTTGATTGGGGTGGGTTGCGCCAAAGAACAAGAGGAGCGCACTTTTAATATTTCCTCTGAATCCCTTATTGGTAAGGACGTTGATGAATACTTTAGGGTTTGGATTAACGATGACTTGCAAGCACCACTCTATTTTAAGTTGCGGAAAGCCAATGGCGCTAGTCGTATGCACCTCGTTGCAGATTTGCCCTATTTTTTTCAATTGAGTTTGTTTGCAACGCCAATTTTTGTTGGGCCACAAATTATTTATAGTGGCAATGAATCTGACCTTTCCAAAAAATTTAAGCGTACTCATTTTGAGTTCTTTCAACACGAAAACGCATCCATCATACGCTACTATGACATTGATTCTACACAGCAACTTAATAACCAATTGATGATTATAGCCGTTGATTCACTACAACGCACCGTTTGTGCACAATTCAAGGTGACACTGCGAAAATCTTACGAGCGAGTAGGCAACGCGCCTGATAGTTTATCGTTGAGGGGAGAAATAAAAACACGCTATTATGACTAATGGGTTGTAAAAGCGGATCAGCACCTTTACAAACCATTAATTATCAAAAGATTAACCTCCAACTTCTTATTTATAATTTCTCACTAACTTAGTTTTTCTTTCCAAAGATATTCTTCTCTCGTTGGTCAAGAATAGGGAAATCTCTAGGTGGCTCGTTGACTGTGGTAGTAAACATATTAGGAACATACCACCATAAACCATCTTTCAAACGATAACCTTCAAAAGTGCCATCTGGCATGTTAATTGACTTTTGACCAGGAAAACTACTTTCCATTGCCATTAAATGATCGAAAACGATGGCTTTTTCAAACTCATCATAATTACAGCGCACACTGGATTCTGCGGAATATTCGATAATAACCCTATTTTTTCGCTGGGGTGCTTGTCTTGGATCGGTTTGTGCTACGAAAACAGGCGCGCCAAAAGATATTTTACCATCCTTGAAAGACAGCACCTCAATTACTTTGCGTTTGTTGAAAAACTGATGACCATCGTAGCCAAAAAGGAGGTATTTTTTGCCTTCTTTAGTATCAAAAGTTTTGATGTTGTAGTAAAGCGAGCCATACCATTTGTCATTGGTCGTCACTTCGTATTCTATATCTTCCATTTCAAAAGAGCGATCAATCAAAGGATAGAGTTTCAAATCTTTTGTGTTCATTTGGATGGCACCATAGTAGCGATACTCTGAAGTATCCACATACAACTGCCAAGTAAAAATCCGGAAAGAGCTGTCAGGAGGATAGAGGATAGAAATTGTTTTCAAACGGCTGAAATCATAATCAAAAGAATTATTTGTTTTCAAAGCCTTTGTAAGAAGCGGAATAAATACCCTGCAAGCCAAAAAACGCTGGTCTGCCTGCTTCTCATTCACAATGGCATACGCCAAGATGCCTAGTGTATCTTCTATTGTTTTTATTTCTGCGAATAAACTATCTTTGGAAGCGGTGGTTTGCCCGTACAGAGAAAAATTCGCGCTTATTGTGAGCAACAGAAAAAAAGATAATACTTTCATGAGCAACTTTTTGCCTCTAAACGAAAAGCACAAACAGAAAATTGCACTGGCTAGGTATATTAACTGATGTTGCATACTCGTGATTGGGTCATTTGTTAGGATAATTCATGGCTGATACTAAGCAGGAAACCCCTAATTACGTGGCATAGGCTCAAAACTTATTTTTCCACATCATGCTTTCCACGGGCTTGTCGGTGCGTTCGTTGTATTTCGCATTTTTCTTTTGGTTGTAATAATTCATAATATCCCCATCTATGGTAAAATAGATTAGTTGTCCGATAGGCATTCCTGCATACACCCGCACGGGCTGAGTGCAAGATATTTCAAGCGTCCAAGTGTTACAGAATCCTACATCGCCTTTGCCCGCCGTGGCGTGAATATCAATCCCTAAGCGACCTACGCTTGATTTTCCTTCCAAAAACGGTACTGCATTATGGGTTTCTGTATATTCTTCGGTCACACCTAGATAAAGCGTATTAGGTTGAAGCACAATGCCTTCCGATGGAATACTGAAATATTCAATCGCGTTGTGTTGTTTGGCATCCAAGACGCGATTTTTATATACTGCTAAAGTTTTGCCCAAATGTACATCGTAAGAGTTAGTGCCGAGATTGGTAATATCAAAAGGCTCAATCACAATTTCTTTAGTCTCAATTGATGCCAGAATTTTTTTATCCGAAAGTATCATTACAAGGATTCGATTGTTTTGTTCCTTCGCTGATTTTGTGGTATGGTGGTTGAAAGAGAGTAATATTCAGTTATCATATTCAGCTATCATTCAATCATCATAGTCGCCAAAACAAGGGGGAATGAAAAGTTGTTTTCGCAATATATAATTAGCTAAAAACTTGAGCGCATTGTCGGATTCGCTCGAAGTGACTTCAACAAGTAGCTGTACCAATCACTATATTTGAGCTAATTATACGTTGAAAAATAATTTTATTTCTCCTATTGCCAAAGAACAGTTATTTTAAGTTATCAAAGTATCGGTACGCTGTGTCAAATCTTTTTATTACTTCTTCGCGCCCTAGCAGTGCCGCCATATCAAAGACCGAAGCGCCTTTCAACGTACCGGAAATAGCAAGTCTGAAAATTTGTAATACTTCACCCATTTTTAACTTGTGGTCGTGGATAAATGCTTTGACTGTGCTTTCTAACGTGGTGCTGTCAAAAGGAGTGCAGGCTGCTAAAACAGACAATAATTGGTCAAAACTACTACGGGTCTCTATTTTCCAGTTTTTTTGAATGGCTTTGTCATCATACTGGGTCACGCCCTCGAAAAAGTAACTACCAGTTTCCCAAAAGTCGGGTAGTAGTGTCACGCGCTCCTTCATCAAACCACAAAATCCGACCAAAAAATCCTCTGCTGGCGAAAAGCCTTTTGCTTCAATCAAGGGACGAATCAGTTGTGCTAATTTTTCGTTGGTACTTGCAATGATGTATTGCTGATTATACCATTTGGCTTTGTCAATATCAAAACGCGCACCTGATTTACTGATTTTCTCGATAGAAAATGCCGCGATTAGTTCTTCTATGGAAAAAATTTCTTGCTCTGTCCCTGGATTCCAACCCAAAAAAGCTAAAAAAATTGACCACTGCTTCGGGTAGAAATCCAAACTCTCGAAATCCGATAAATGAATCTTCAGGTGTTTCGCCTGTCCAACTTAATGGGAACACAGGAAACCCAAATTTTGCACCATCTCGCTTGCTTAATTTCCCCTTTCCATCTGGCTTCAAAATCAGAGGGAGGTGAGAAAATGTAGGCATTGCAGCTTCCCAACCTAAAAAACGATACAACAATACGTGGTGCGCAGTGCTAGGCAGCCATTCTTCTCCTCGAATGACGTGCGTGACTTTCATTAAATAATCATCCACAATATTGGCGAGGTGATAAGTGGGCATACCACCTACTTTTAACAGCACTTTATCGTCCAGTTCATTACTATTGAAATGAACTTCTCCACGAATTAAATCTTGAACCAAAATTGTTTCGTCTTTCGGTACTTTCAAGCGGATGGTGTAAGGTTCATTTTGTTGCAGTTTTTGTTCAAGCGTAGCTGCGGTCATGTTCAAACTATTGTCCAACTGATCCCGCACAGTGGCATCGTATTTGAAAGTCAACTTTTGCGCCTCCAGCAGTTCGCGCTGTGCTTGTAAGGCTTCGGCAGTGTCGAAAGCATAGTAAGCATGACCTGAATCAATTAGTTGTTTGGCGTACTGGAAGTAAATTTCTTTTCGATCTGATTGGCGATAAGGCGCGTGCGAGCCACCAAATCCAACACCTTCATCGGGCATTAATCCGCACCAAGAAAGTGCTTCTATAATATAATCTTCCGCACCAGGTACAAAACGGGTTTGGTCAGTATCTTCAATCCGCAAAATGAAGTCGCCGCCTGTTTGTTTCGCCAATAAATAGTTATAAAGGGCAGTTCTTACACCACCTATATGCAGCGCACCCGTTGGACTTGGTGCGAATCGTACTCTGTACTTCATGGTTGTTATTTGATAAAATTAACCAGTTTGCGTGGGGTTTGAGTTCAACCTATCATTCACGAACAATATTGTATTCAGACGGAGCTAAACAGCACAAATTAAAACGTGGTACTTGCTGATGTTGACGGCTATTGTCCATCTTCTGCCAGTCGCCAGACTTCCAAATTCGGGCAAACGCTATACATATCGCTGATGAAAATGAAGGTAGAAAACACCTTATCTTCCATCCATTCACTGATATAATCACTTTTTTTAGAATCCACGGCTGCTTGTCTGATTTTAGAATAATCCTGACTCAAGCTGGCGCGATGTGGATCAGTGCGCGATTGCAGTTGAACGATTCGATATGCTTTTTCACCGAATGGAGTTTCAAATTCAAACGGCGCGGATACGGTATTCACGTCCATGGTATCTACGGTGAAGTAAATATCTGGGTCTAAATCTGCAATTTCAAAAAAAGTGTTGCCCGTAGCAGGGTTCTGCAAGCGACCATCATTATTGTAACTCTGCTGGTTTTTATCAGAAAATAACTTCACTGCTCTTGAAAACGTGATGCTATCGGATGCGATTAACTGTCGGACACTATCCAACTTCGCTTTTGCCAAATTCAAGTCTTCATCTGTAATCTCTGGTTTAATTAGAATATGGCGCGTGTGGATAGAGCTACCTCTACGTCCTAGCAACTCAATCAAGTGAAAACCAAACTCCGACTCTACTAAATCAGACATTTCACCCACTTCTAGGCTATAAGCAGCCGCCTCAAATTCTGGCACAAATTTCCCACGAGTTGTCCAACCCAAATCGCCACCCAAACGCCCTGAACCAGGGTCATCAGAATATTTTTTTGCCAGCTCTGCAAAGTCATCTCCATTTTCTGCTACCCTTTGACGCAGTTCTGTCAACAGGTCGAGCGCAATTTTCTTTTGTACTTCATTCACTTTGGGGATATAGACAATCTCTCCGATTTCTACTTCTGCACTAAAGTAGGGTAAGCTATCAGTAGGTACTTTGGCAAAAAAGTCTTTAACTTCTGATGGGGTAATACCAACATCTGTGGTAATTTTTGAGCGCATTCTATCCGAAAGAATTTGATTGCGCAGGTCTTCCCTAAATTCTTCTTTCACTTGAGCAACCGACTGACCGTAGTAGTCTTCGAATTGCTTGAGGTCACCGTTCATCAGACCTAAAATACGATCAATTCTAGCATCCAACTGCAGCTCTACCTCTGAATCAGTTACTTCCAAACTATCTAGTTTGGCTTGATTGACCAGCAGACGCTGAATCAATAATTGCTCCATCACCTGACAACGCGCCTCTGGTGGCAAGCCTCCCGACTGTGCAGATGCTAAGGCATATTGTTCTTCCACCTCTGAAAGTTGGATAATTTCGCCTCCTACAATACCCACTACGCGGTCAATAATTTCGCGTTGAGCGTTAGATACTGTACTGAAAATCAATATAATAAGTCCAATAATATATCGAGTCATATTAACACTATTTTTGGATTTTAAAATGTAATAATTTGGTCTTTGGTTTCCAATCACAACTCACTACTTCGCAAGGTTGGTCTTAATTTTACCCTCTTTCAAGGCTTTTTGATACAAATCCTCTTTAAATTTTTTTAGAAGTTCTTCTTTTTCCTGTTTCAGTAAGAATCGTCGTGCTTGGTCTTTGATATAAGAAAATGGTGCAATTTCTTTTTTGTTAATGATGTCGTAAGCCCTAAAATAGTACTGGTATTGATCGTTGCGTTGCGTAAATTCCTGTTTAGAACGAATATTCTGTTCTGTTAGCGTACCTTTGGGTAATGCATTCTGCCAATTCATCAATCGAATGCCAAGTGGAATCATTAATGATACTAACTTCAGCGTTCATTTTACAAAACTACCCAATTGCTGATAACCAGTTGGGCTTTTTTGCCTTGTTTCCACCACTCATCAAAGCTATTCGGTAGGCGAACATTATTCGACAATTTGATTAAATCACAACGAACAATCGTAGTTTCTAGTTCGTATTGCGCCTTATTGCGCTCGTAAAAAGTATTCAATTCTTCAGTCGTAATAGTAGAATCCAATAATTCTTCCACCAATACTTGCTCATAATTGTGTCGCACCAGCGAAGCCCTGTAATCTTCCACCAGTTCCTCAATTCTCCACGCTTCCGATATATTTTCCTCTGCAATATGCAACATCAACGCTTCTCTTATCCATCGCTGCGTGTAGGCATCAAGCATTAACAAGCTATCTTCCACGCTTGTACCATCGGGAATAAACTCTTGCACTTGATCCAAATACAAGAGTTTGTCAAACACTTGCGCGATTATCTTTTTGCCTGATTGCTCTCCAACTAAAGGTTGACAAGCCCAGCAACATCCCAAAATACCTAATACCACTAAACTTTTTCTCATGGCTAGAGCCAGTTACTTTATAATATTATACTTTCGAGGCTTCGTATTTGGTGTATTGGTCTTTTTCATTCAGTTGCTTATGTGAACATCAATTTGTAAAGTATGGTATTACAGTAACTGATGTTGCAGCGTTGATTATTTATTGAATTGGTTATCTGCCAAGATGTAAAAATTTTGCTTGGAAACATTATGCCAGATCACTTTTCCTAAAACCTATCTAGTTATTGAGTACATTTACTGCCCTCCAAAAGTGATGCTTGCAAAAAGCATAACACCATCAAACAACCTTGTAAACAAATAACTAAACAACCAGTTGCGTAACATAAGGTAGTCACACCAAAACGTTTTCAAATCTCTAGCAACCAATTTTCAAAAGACCAAACCACCTACCTACTTGATACCTTACTTTTTGGTCATCTTCGTCAGCACTTTTTTATTAATTTTAACTTCAAACTCTTTGCGAAGAGACTCTACCCACTGTTTTTCAAGGTAATCTTGATAGTCTGCCACCACGTAGCCTCTCGCTTCTTTTAGCGTTTTATTGCTAGGTGGTAACACTGCCTCTACTTTATAAAAAGTAAGAGATTTTGGTTTGAGGATTAGAAACATTTTCGGAAAGCGTCCCTTGTTTCCATTCCAACTCGTCAATGTTTTTATCTCTACCGCGCTCATAAGTGCGTTCCTCTATGCTAAGTAATTCCGTCGTATTCGTATTGTACTTTGCTAACACCTCTGCTCCTGGGTGAGTAGCTGCAAATGCTCTAATTTCTTCCATTTTGGCAATCCCACTGCTAGATACGCTATACTGCGTGACCACAGCGCGTTCTTCCCATTTGTACTTCCCATCAACGGTCTTGAAAAAATTGTTCAAGCCTACAGTGTCTTTGGGATGCTTTGTCCCAAACCAACATTTTGGTGGCTTCAAATAATAAAATACCTTCTTCGTATTCGCGCATCAATG
>JAAUTG010000121.1 GCA_012031785.1 Saprospiraceae bacterium
CCATTCAAGCTGTACTGATAAGGGGAACGACCACCAGTTGCTTGGGCAGTGATAGAACCGTTGGTTTGGTTGCAACTTGGTGGAGTAGTAGTTGAGCTTAAAGTTGGATTAGAACCTCCTGCTAAACTTATACTTTCTGTATCTTCACAACCATTAGCATCTCGAACGCGAAGGCTGTAAGTGCCTGCTGCTAAGTTGTTGAACGTAGCCGTATTTCCAAATGCGCCACCATTCAAGCTGTACTGATAAGGGGAACGACCACCAGTTGCTTGGGCGGTGATAGAACCGTTGGTTTGGTTGCAACTTGGTGGAGTAGTAGTTGAGCTTAAAGTTGGATTAGAACCAGTTACGATATTAATAGTTTGATTGATGTTGGCGGTACAAACATCATCGTCACCATCATCATCGTCATCATCCCGAGAGGTAACGGAGATGAGTGTAGCAGCGGTAGAACTTGTCACATTATGATTAACTGTATGTCCACTTCTGATGTTGGTTAGGGTGAACGTGCTACCACCAATTCGATATCTTACATCGTAAAGTCCATCATCGTCTCCAGATAAACTAAAAGTCAGCGTAACACTTCCACCACCACAGCCTATTGAACTGGCAGAAATAGAACCTGAAGGAAGATCATCGTCATCGCACTGAGCGTTTACGAAAGTTGGGATAGTCGCAATTAACAGCACAAATACTATCCTTTTCCAAGATTTCATTTTTCAGTAATGTTTAGTGATGTTTGGATAGTTTTACTAGAGATAATTGCGCCCTCGGAAGAACTAACTACAATTAGATGGTATTGCCCAACCAGCAAGTCCTTTGGTAGTGTAACTGTTTCTGATAAAGAAAAATTTACATTGGCAGGAACACTACTTAATGAACGAGTATGGAGTAATTTATCGTCCCAATCTAAAATAGCGTCAGAAGAAAGATAAAATCTCAAATCTGTTTTCAATGTAGGCTGGTCAAAAATGTTTTGTAAGTCAATCATAAAAGAAAGAGGTGAACCAGCAGTAGTAGTAGTCTGACTTAATGTAATATCTGATATAAGCAAGAATATTTGTTTCCCGTCACCGTACACCTCTGCTTCTGCCAATAATTCTCGCTCATCAATGGCAATATCTTGTCTTTTTTTCAAAAAACCTTTATCAAAAGTGCTAACAGCGGAAGTCTGTTTTCCATCCGTAGCAACAACCGTATAGTAGTAATCTACGTTTGGTAAAGCGCTATAATCGCATACCCAAGTGCTTTTTTGCCAAGCATTACTCACTTCTTGTAAAGAATTAGCCTTAGGCGTATTGGAGCGAAAGACTTTGTAAAGTGTACCATTTTCGCTAGGCTCCCAACGAACAAGAATAAAATCCTCATAAGTCCCGTCACTAGCTGCAATACCTTTTGGAGACTGTATGTTGAACTTATTTATTGCATAATTAGGGGCAGTTACAGACGGTTTAGACTGATGCTCTTGTGCAAACAACGTGCAAAACAGTGGAAGGAAAACAAGCATAAATACAAAGGTTCGCATAAGAATATGATTTTTATAGGTAACATTGCCTCATCCATATAATGTTACTAGAATAAAAACGAATTTAACTTTTTTTGTTTCACACTGCTTCCTGAGCTGACTTAGGTTAGGTTAATTAATTTTAATGTTACAAACCATTCATTATCAAACGATAAGGCTATTATTTGCAACTCATACTTAAAAGACATACACGGTTCTGAATGTAATCCATTTTCCAATAAGCCTACCGTTGTTAGTATTGCCCTCCAAATCAAGTAATGCCTTTGACCATCTCATATCAAAGCCCCAGTGTTCATTCTTAAAATAAGTAGCTCCCAACACAACTGCTAAATTGTTGGAATTATAAATCAGTTGATCGCTCAAATCAGTGCCCAACTGATCTTCGGCAGTAAAATTAATCAAGCGATGATAAGATAGACCAGTGTGAAAATGTAACTTCCAATCAATGAAATTGATAAGTACAGGAACTTCCACAAAATTCAATTTGATGTTGTCGTAGGTCGCAAAAGGAGCGTCCTTGTTGCTGCGGCTACTTCCTTGCTGACTGAAAAGGAGTTCTATATTCAGGCGCCATCGCTCGGAAAGCACCGTAGAAACTCGTGCGCCTGTACTAAACCCAACCTTATTATATCCCGCCAATTGGTCACCATCCAGTTGCGATAGATTAATACCTGCCACCAAACCACCTAAGAATCGCTGCCCGTAGCCTGTGGCACTCAACAACGATAGGAACACTACAATACTCGCGGATAGAAAATATTCTTTCATTTATGTCATTTTTTTTAAAAGACGTTAAGGTATTTTACTTGACTTTAAGTTTAATTTGTGGTTAAACTGAATATTTAAGCAATTTTTATTAAGATTAACGACCAAAACCTACGCTGGGCATTGTAAAACTTTTCAGTTTACTTTAATAAACAGTAACTTTTCTTGGTTGTTTACCCAACCATTTCTCCTGTCTAAGATGTCTTACAAAGGACAACTTAAAGAAGTTCATCGCTATATCCTTTACCTGCTAAAAAACGCTAAAATGAAAACTTTTTATATTTAATTCGTATATATAGATAGTTTATATATGTGAATTTATAGCTCTAATAGTAAAATATAAATTTACATAATTTCGTTTTTATGTGGTGGTCTTGAGGTATTTATACCGTATTGATTATCGAAGAAAATAAGACCAAACTATTAATAATCAATTAATTAAAAAAATTGAGCTTTGAGCAAGTAGCTTTTTGCATTAAAATGGGAACAGTTCAACATCTTGTCTCAATTTTCAATTAGAATTTATAAACCAATAATACTATGTTCAGAATTATTCTTTTTTTATGGTTGTTGTTAAGCGGATTGCCTTTGAGCAAGGCTCAAAATTTTTGTGCGAAAGCAAAACCTGTCACTTGCGGCACAAAAATATTTGGTGATAATTTTAGTTCTGGTAACTCGCTTATTCACGCTTCTTATGGCAATTGTACCGCTGACTTAAATCAATATGATGATCCTTACACTGGCAACGATGTGGTCTATAAAATAGACGTGGTAAATTCCAATATGAGAATCTATTTAGAGGATCATACTGCTGATTTAGATGTATTTGTTTTTGAAGGATGCGATTTGGCAAGTGCACGCTGCGTGGGGAGAAGCATACGCAACAATATTAGCGACGAAGACTTAACCATACGCAACGCCAATGGCACGTATTACATTGTGGTAGATGGCTACGATCGAAAAGCCAAAAAGTAGCTTTTTTTTATCGGTGCTATCTTGTATCAATGACACCAATCCTGACAATACTTATGATTGTCGCTATGCAGAAGAGTTAGTTTGTGGGCAAGAATACAGCCATAGCACAGTTGGTGGTAGTAATCATTTGAATTACCGTGATTATGCTTACTGTATTAACAACTCAAATGTGTATGCTTACTCTGGGAATGACCGAATTTATAAAATTTACGTACCAGAGCAAAAGAAACTCATCTTAACGCTTTCGCAGCTATCCGCTAATTTGGATATGTTTCTATTCCGTCAATGCGATGCCCGCACTGGTAAGTTCACTGGGTGCGTTGCAAAAAGTTCAAACAATAGAAATTCCGACGAGCAAATTATTGTAGAAAATCAATATGGTGGCTTCTACTATTTGGTAGTGGATGGAATAGCTTCCACAGCCAATAGCCATTTTAAGCTAAAAGTAGCTTGTGAAGACCTTTGTAAATTGGAAACTATTGAAAACTGCGACGATATTGACTTCGATTACGTGGGCGAAAATGGTTCATTAAAATATCAATTTACGGTCGCTGCTGATGTACCTAGCGGTATCTGGTCGGTAAGGGGAATTGCGACTAACTTTACGTTCACCAATCGAACCTTGATATATAATTTTACACAATTCGGCACTTACGAAATTTGCTACACCTATAGAGACGAATATGGCTGTGAGATACAGTGTTGTAAAACTGTTCGTATTGTTGACCCTTACACTTGTAATGATGTTCGCGTTACTACTGAAGGCAGTGTAGTTACACTGTTAGTTCCTCAGAATCAAGCATTTAAAGTCATCGAATGGATTGATGGACAAACAGGAAGAACGCTTGCTAACGAAACCAAAACCATTCAATTACCCAATCCTGAACTCGGTGATTGTCGCTTCGTATTGGCGAAAATTTTTGATTTTGTACGTAACTCTTACCGCTATTGCGGTGTCAGCATCTGCAATGACGGACCAGATTGCTGCAAGTCTGTGGAGGAATTGCCCTGGTTAGCGTCAATATTAACTGCTCTGGAGAACTGCTGTGACAATGGGGATAAAAGTATTCAAAGGGGCGTTTATGCAGGAAAATGTGCCTACATCGTACCAGATTGTGCTAATGCAGATGGATTGACGGTTTATTACGATTGCAATGGTAATATTCTTTGCCAAGAAGGTGGGTTTGCTGGCTTTATTTGCCCATTTGCAGATGCAGTTACAGACAAAGAAACTATTTGGACTTGTCAAAAACCACAGCCAACAGCTTGCGCCAACCTTACTGGTAAAAACATTGCTTGTGGAGAAAACAGCGCAATTAACTACAACTTTGTTTTTCAAAATACATCTGGACGCACCAATATTGATGTGGAGTTTGTAATTCTTTCGCCAAGCAATATCAAATTTGAAGGATGTCGCGATTTATTCCGATTGACAGGGGTGAACGAGGCGGCACAAATCGTAAACTTATCGCTTGTGAATTGTGGAACGGCTATCATTCAACCTGGTACGCCTGTGATTATTCAAACACGTTTACTCGACTTCAACAATGGCGAAAACTGGATTTGCCTGGCGGACACTACCACATTGGGTATTTCTGAATGTAGTTCGGGTTGTAAAATTGCACCTTTGGATTTATCTTGTACCAGAGAGTATGACCCAGTTTGCGGTTGCGATGGCATCACTTATGGTAATGCTTGCACCGCTCAAGCTGCTGGTGTTCAACTTTGGATAAAAGGCGAATGTGGTGCTTGCAAAACCACGCCAACTAACCAAATCTGCACGCAACAGTATGACCCAGTTTGCGGCTGCGACAGCATCACGTATGGCAATGCTTGTGAAGCACAAAGCGCAGGTGTGCGCACTTGGACACAAGGAATCTGCCCAGTTGACAATAACACAGCGGATTTGGAACTAAGTATGGCGGTGGACAAGGCACGATTTACTATTTTTGACCGAGTGACTTACACGCTCACTTTGGTCAACAAAGGTCCTTCTGAGGCTACTGCCATTAGCGTTCTGGCAAAACGTCCTGCTTCGGTAGCTTTTTCAGGAGCCACAGTGGTACGTTTAGAGTAACTGACCAAATCTGGGAAGTAGGAAACTTGGCAGCAGGGGAAAGCAGCACTATTAAAATTACTTTATTCACCTTGACAGCAAGAGAGCCAATCACTTATTTTGCGCAAGTGCTCACTGCCAGCCCTAGAGATACGGACTCCGAAGCTGGAAACGACACGGACAGCACGGTGGACGAAGACGACGAGGCAGCCGTTACTATTTTCCCTACGGGATACAACGCCAACGGAGACGAGTTGGCTAACACTGGGACATGGTACGAGTTGCACAATTATCCGAATCCATTCATAGAAGCAACTACCATTAGATTTTCGTTACCACAAACTATGGATGCTACACTGGAATTGTTTTCCACAGACGGACGAATGGTTTACCAACAAACAGGAAACTTTGTTGCAGGCATCAACGAAATAGAACTCACAGTCCCTTCAAATTGGCATAGCGGACTTTACATCTGTCGTTTAAGCACTGCGGAAACAACTATTACTAAGTCTATGATTTTGAATAAATTATAAATTCAACATATCAAGTCACTAGGTTTTTAGTCAAAGACCTAGTGATTTGATATGTTACACGATTAGCTTCTTGTAAGTAGCTATAAAGGATGGGTAATGAGTTGCAAATTCACCATCAAATAATAAGCTCATCACGCGCAAGGCTGCCGCAAATCCAATACCTTCCAGTTACAAAATCCTCATCCACGTTACAGGCAGTGAAACTGTATATACATCAATTTTTCTTCACAGATATTTCTTTATTGACCGCTAGGTTGGAAAAGAATTTACTGTCAAATGGTACCTTTGCAGCCGTATTTATTTTCTAAGTTGCTTTCGTTCCTTAGCTGTTTTAATTATTGATTGTTTTTGGGAATGAATAATAAATACAACATCAATCTACTTTTACAATCCGTTTATTATCAGGCAATTAATCCATAATTTATAGCTCATAATTTATGATACGTTCCGTTATCCAGTTTTTTATTCATCCAACCAGTCGCGCTTTTAGGTATTGTGTTTGCTACGTTAAGTGTGCTATTTGGAAGTTGGGTCACACGCATTCCCGATGTGATGGATAAATTAGCACTTTCAGAAGGAGAATTTGGCTTGGCATTGTTGGGGATTTCCGTAGGTAGTTTGGTCACTATGCCATTAACGCCTATGGTGATGAAACGATTTTCTGCACCCAAAACAGTTATTGTGTCTAGTTGGCTATGTTGCATAGTATTTATATTGCCCGTGATTGCACCTACTTATTGGTTGCTTGTGGTGGCTTTGGTAGCAGTCGGTATGGTAAACGGTATTTTGGATGTTGCTGTGAATGCAGCGACAGCAGCAGTGGAACGAGAGCAAGGATTGGTAATCATGTCTTCTTGCCACGGGATGTTCAGTTTAGGTGGCGTGGTGGGCGCAACTTTAGGAAGTTTACTAGCGGGTTGGCGGGTTCCGATTTTTCAGCATTTGTTGTTAGTTGGGTTCGGAATGTTGATAATCAACTTATTTGTATTCAAGACATTAAATCAGTTGCCGAAGGCAGATTCGGAAGAAGCTCATTTTGCAATTCCGACGAAAGCTTTATTGGGATTATCTTTGATTGGTTTTTGTATCATGATTGGAGAAGGTGCAGTGGCGGATTGGAGTGCAATTTATTTGAGGGATGTGATACAAAGTAGTGCTTTTTTAGTGGGTTTGGGGTTTGCAGGATTTAACTTAACGATGACGATTGGCAGATTTATGGGTGACTGGGTAGTGGTTTGGATAGGTTCAAAAAATTTGGTAAAGTGGGGGAGCTTGGTAGGCGGATTCGGTATTTTAGTTAGTATGTTTTCCACTGTTCCACTTTTTGCAATTTTAGGTTTTACACTAGTGGGAGTGGGTTTTCAACTATTATTCCAATTGTTTTTAGGGCGGCCGCTAATGTTCCAGGCGTACCATCTAGCCTTGGGGTAGCCGCTGTCACTAGTACTGGGTTACTGGTTTTTTGATTGGACCGCCACTAATTGGCTTTTTTGGCAGAGGGTTTTGGATTGCGTGTAGGCTTTGGTTTTGTATTGTTTTTGGCGTTGGTTTCTTTTTTGGTAGCAAGTCGTGTGCGAGTGTAAATAAAAAATGAGCCATGGTGGTTGTTAAACCAATTCGTCATAAGATTGTCTAGTTTTTACCCTTGGGGATATACTTTTTTCTTTCCATCGGTGTATAGAGTGTATGAATACATTTATCAAAAATTATGCTAACTATGAAATCACCACGTAATTTTTTACTACTTTTTTTGGCAGTAGGTACTGTTATTACGCTTTTGAGTAATTCGGGTGGAGCTATTGCAGAACATACTGGAGCACCAAGCGAGCAAACTTGTGGGCGTTCTTCTTGCCACAATGTATCACCCAATCAAGGTGGAGCTACTATTGCTATTGAATTTTCGGATGCCTCAGATAGATACCAAGCCAATCAAACTTACACCCTCAAAGCTTCTATTACAAATGCAGACGCACCGAACAGAAATGGATTTCAAATTGTGGCTTTGGATGCTCAAAACAAGAATGTTGGAGCATGGGTATTGACAGACGCAGCTAATACGCAACTAGAAGATGGATTTACGTTACGGGATAGAAAGTATGTTACTCACACTTCAAGTGGTAATAGACAAACTTCTTGGAGTGTCAACTGGAAAGCACCTGCCAACAACGCTGGAAACGTTACTTTTTATCTAGCAGTCATAGATGCCAACAGCAATGGCTCCAGTCAAGGGGATATGCTTTACACGATTTCCAAATCTGTTGGATTTGACCAAGTGAGTAGCACTAAAAATGTGCAAAAGGAATCTTCTTTGTTGTTGAATAATCCTGTCAAACAAGTCATTCAGTGGAAAACTAATGAATATTTCAACGCCAGCTATTCTATTTTCAACTCACAGGGGCAAGCAGTAGCACAAGGTATTGTTCATAACAATCTAAATGTCAGTCATCTACCGAATGGATTTTATTTTCTGAATGTACACACTAGATATGGTAGCATTACGGAAAAGATGATTATTGCTAACCAATAGCAGGCTACACTTAAACCGAATTGGTTTATCAAGTACATTTGAGTTTTTATAGTACAAAATGAATGTAGCGGAATTGTCCGTGTTCATCCAACGGACAATTCCGCTTCAACTTAGCATTTATGCGTTATATGTTTAGCCAATAAGTTAGCTTTACAACTAGCGCACGATTTTTATTCACAAAATCATCTGGAAAATAATTGTCAGTATAGACGATGAATAAATCGGAAACTGGTCGAAACCGCCATTGAAAGCGCGAATTGATGTTAAGGTTATCAATCTGGTTATTGTATTGCACAAAAGTTGTCCAAAACAGATTTTTAGTAAATGTTAAATCTAGTCTAGGACCCACTAAGACTAAATTCCCATCGTTGTAAGGTTCTGGAAGGCGAATCCGATTGTAAGCTAAGTCTAAGGATAAAGCTCCATAAGGTTGAAAACGATAACCCAAACTTCCTTCTAAATTAATTCTGTTTCCGTTGTAATATTCTCCTACGATTGAACCAAGCGTAAAAAACAAGGGCTTTCTAAAATCAGTTTGATAGTCCACTACCATTCGATTAATGGTATAATCGGTTTCGGCAGCAAGTTCTAGACCCTCTGTATTAGTAGGGTCGAAAGCGTCAAAAAGATAAATATATTCCCTTCGCAAACGCACATTTAGCTCGGCAGTATTTTGGAATTTTAGATTATAGAGCAGATTTACATCCCAGTCGGTCACTCGGTTAAATACAGGACTATAAAGTACGTCAAAATCAAGTCCGATGCCAAAATTATTCACTATTTTAGAGGAAGGATAAAACAATCGCAAAACGGTAGATGCCACTCGTTGATAGCCTGTTCTTCGAGCAAATCCCACTTCGGGCGTGTAAGTATCCTCAACCAGTTGAAGCGTGGCGAAGGCATCCCAACTTGCCGTTCCATATCTAATTTGCGCCACTGCTGCGCCACCTTGCTTTTCTTTATCAGGGCTGAAAGAACGATGATAAAACATCTTTCCATTCCAAGTATTATCCTTAGAAGCCAAATTAAAATCCGCCCCTAATACGCGGTTGGAATCAAACAAATTTCCAGTTGTATCAAGTATGGCACTATTTTCAAAAGGAAGTTTATTGATGGCAATTAAGCCTACGTTAGAGCGGCTAAACACCTTGCGCTGCACAGCCGCTACGGTAAAGTTAGTAGTGGGTTGGTTGATACTTTTATCTGATGCAGTTTGCATATTCAAAAGTCCAAGTCTCCAATTATTGTTGAGTTTACCGCTCAATCTTGCCCCATAATAAATCGGATTCTGTACATTTTGTCCCGTAGATTCATCTCTTGCAACCCCTATGCGCCTGGAGAAAAAAGGACGTAACCGTTCATTACCAAAAGAGGAGAATAAATCTGCATTTTCTAAAAAAAACTGACGACGCTCTGGGAAAAAGATTTCAAAACGATCCAAATTAGTTACTTGTTGATCTACTTCTACCTGCGAAAAATCTGGATTCACTGTCAAATCAAGATTTAGAGAGGGACCAATCCCAATTTTTGCATCTCCACCAACTTGGAATGTCCTGTCCGTGGTGGTTGGAACTTCAGTCTTGTCTGAGGCATACCTACCTAAAGTGTAAGGAATAATGGCTAAATTCCCACCTTCTTTATGAAGCGGTTTAGCAAAGATGAGCCGATTCATGAACGCTAACGTGATAATCGAAAACTGACGAGGAGAACGAGGCCAACTCGAACGTTCAGTGTATTTACTGTCAATACGATAAAATTTTACATTGAAAGCACTACTATTTTCCTTAAACCTAATCGTTTTTAGCGGAATAGCCATTTCAGCAGTCCAATAGCCTTCTTGCTGAGTGGCTGCTGAGTACCAAATATTATCCCAAGACAAATCCAAATCCGTGCCTGTCAGACCACCATTGGACAACAACCCTTCACGCTGCACACCGAAAGGATTGACTCCGAACTGAAAAGCATTGGTATTGTCTAAAAAAGGGTCAATCACAACAGTAATGCCATCGTTAGCTTCTCCGCGAAAATCTCGGCGCAATGAAGGAGTAATGTAGCTGCGCTCTTGGTCTATGTTATACATAATGGCTCCAAAATAGATGAACTCCTCATCGTACATGACGCGCATTTCTGTATTTAATTTGGATATAGATGTATCGAAAGGAAAATACTGCCAAAAGTCAGTAGCTATTTGTGCTTGTTCCCATTGAGATTCAGATAGTTGCCCATCAATAGTTATAGGTTGATTAGTGTATTCAGCAAAAAGTGTATCTAAGGTTTGTGCGGAAGAGGTATTAATCAGTAGTAGCACAAGCCCTCCAATAAGTAGTGAGTAAGAGATGATGTGATTCACGTTAATTGTTTTAAATGCCTGACCATATTAGTTTGTCTTTTCATACGCTAGTTGAAAAGTTAAATAGCACAGGTGTTTTGTTCAAAGTTCTTGTCAGCACTAGACCTATTGCTAGTAAGGGCATAAAAGTACATTCAAAAATTATAATTTATCCTATAATTTGAGTGTAAAATCATCTTTAATAGTAACTTTACCAGTGAAAATATATAGTTTTTAGCCTGTACGTAAATGATAGTCAGTATCTTATTCCAAAGAACTCTTATGAAGTGAACAATTAAGTAGTGAAAAACATGGTATAAAGAACAATGGTTGGTCTATGACTTAGCGATTCGGAGACTTCAAATTATTCGCTCCATTTAGTACAACACTTAAAAATTGAATTTAACAACCATATTTTATGCGCAATAAACTACAATCGTGTAATCAGCTATTACTACTTTGTTTAACTATCCTTCTTTTTGATGCTTGCGAAATAGCACCAAAACCATTCAATCTATTTACGCCACTAACATTTCAGGATAGTGCCTCACAGCAAGAAATACAGCAGTTGATGCCTGAAAAACCTTCTGCCATTTTGTTACAAAATTGGGGTTTTGCGATAGGTGATCCCAAGCAAGGCTTAACTGTCAATCCCGTAGCTATTCCAAACCCCAATAGCCTTGTTCTCACACCGCATCGTATCAATATGCCGAATACACCACTTTGGTATTTCAAGCGCATCCAATTGAATACGCCGCAACTTTTGGTTATCAATGCGGATGATGGCGCACAAGTTTACTATGGAGGGAAGCGAGTCAAGCAGCACTTACCCGACTGTTTTGCACTTGATGCTACTTCTGATTCTATGGATTTAGTGATTCGAGTATTAAATAATGCGTTAGAAGGTGGTTTGCGCAAAGCAGAGTTAGTCAATTTTGAAGAAGGAATAAATTACTTTAATCAAGTGGCTACACTCAAAATGACTACTGGTCAAAATGAAAGCATACCTGTTCGTATGCTTTATGCAAAACCCTTCATTCAGCGCCTAGAGGCTGGTAAATATGATATCAAAATAGTCGCTGATTCTAATGCTGTTTTGAAACTTAGTTATGGTACGCAGCCCAAGCAATTGACGAAAACCGTAGCCTACCAAAAGCAAGTTGAAGGTATTTTCACCTTCTCACTATCCGATTTAAAGCCTGATACCACTTATTATTTTCAAATAAAACAACCTCCATTTTATTCAGAATTATTCGCGCTCAAAACAGAAGACACTACACTCCCTTTTGGGTTTACAGCTTGGGGCGATAGTCAAGGGGGGTGGAAAACTTTTCAAACCCTTGCTCAAAATATGGTGCAAAAGTCACCTGCATTTAGTATTGGACTTGGGGATTTGGTGGCTGATGGTTCAGAGCCTTCACAATGGCTAGGCTTTCTTTATGCCTTACAACCCTTGAGTTCTACTGTTCCTATTTTCCCCGTGATTGGCAACCATGATTACGATGGCTACTACGATGATTTGATTCCAGTGCTTTATCAGCAACATATTCGCTCGGATAATTATTTTGCTTGGACCTATAACAATTGCTATTTTGTGGCACTTGACCCTAACGAACGTTTCCCAATCGGCATACAAGATAAACAGCGCGAGTGGTTTTTTGAGCAAATAGCATCCAAGGCATGGAAAAATTCCGAATGGAGATTTGTTTTGTTGCATCAACCACCTTACTCGCAAGGCTGGAAGGGCTATCATGGCGATGAGTTTATTCGCGAATTGATAGACCAAAACGCCGCCTCTGCCAAAATAGATTTTGTACTTTCGGGGCATAGTCATTGTTACGAAAGATGGAGCAAGCAATATGAGCAGCAACAGACTCATTTTTTGATACTGGGTGGTGCAGGTGGCGGATTAGAAGACGCTGAATCTTCTGAATACCCTAAGATGGATACGGTCATCAAGGCACACCATTATGGATATTTTAACGTTAATAAAGAAGGAATTGATTTTGAAGTGATCGGATTGAAAGGTGAAGTCCTGGAAAAAATTCGGTTTGCGAAGTAAGTGGATTAAGCGAAAGGTTAATAAAAAAGTTTACAGAAATTACAACTTAAACCCTTAATCACCAAATTGTTAAGTCCTGTAAATAATCAACTAATCAAAAAAAACTAGAAATGGTACGAAAATATAAAATTGGTTTAGCCTTGTCTGGTGGAGGTATTCGCGGAGTAGCACACGTAGGAGCTATTCAAGCTATGATAGAAAATGACATTGTACCGGAAGCAGTTATCGGTACGAGTGCTGGAGCTATTGTTGGTGCATTGTATGCAGCGGGCAAGACACCAGCGCAAATGATGCAGTTTGCTAAAGAATGGAGCTTATTTAGAAGCGTTAGGATGGGTATTCCTATTGATGGTCTGACGAGTCTAAGTTTCTTGAAGGAACATTTGCTCAAGCATATTGGACATGATAGCTTTGAACAATTGCAACGTCCTCTTTTTGTGGGCGTTACAAATATGAACGAAGGAACGTTAGAAGTGCTAAATAGTGGCTCATTGACAGATACTGTAATGGCATCTTCCGCTATTCCGTTAATATTCAAACCCGTAGAGATGAATGGTCAAATTTATGTGGATGGAGGCGTGATGAGTAATTTAGCAGTAGAACCACTTAGAAGTTATTGTGAAACGCTGATTGGCGTAAATGTAATGGCTACGGGTACAGTGGACCCCAAATCATTGGGAAATGTAATTGGAATTGCCTCACGCTTATTCACACTAGGTATTGTAGCAAGTGCTAGAGAGGATATATCAAAATGCGATGTAGTAATCAATCCATCTGTGGGAAGTTATCAGATTTTTAAGATTCTTTCTAAAGATTTTTCTAATATTCATGAAGCTGGATACCGTGCCGCAAAAGAGCAGCTTCAAGCAATATCAACTTCTTTAAAACTGGTAGAAACCCATAAATCCCCTATTTTATCTGTTTTGTAATTGCTCCAAATAAGACTGTTTAAAAAAGAATATCAACTTTCTTTTGGTTTGCGGGTTAAATCAGATTAAAGACGAATGTGTCTAAACAAACAGAAATAAAGTAATTCTTTCTGTTTGTTTCATTGCTTTTGCTATCAAATGCCTATTTTCCTTTCCATACGTGGCAAACCCGACACCTAC
>JAAUTG010000122.1 GCA_012031785.1 Saprospiraceae bacterium
TTATTGACCATATTCATAACTTAAACCTTGTGTTTGCACAATAATTTGCTAAGAACCCAAAAAATATTAAACGCAAGAGTTTTAATATAATTCAATGTGTAGGTTTACATCTAAACAGAATCGTTCAAACTGGTAGCGCATTTTTTGTACTCCATCAGTTTGAAATTTTACTGAGGTTGCTCTTTGGTAAGTTGGTCTTTGGCTAACATTAGACAATCTAATAGAACCCAAGACCAACTCCCCAAAGACCAAAGACCAAGACCCAACTCCCTAAAGACCACTCCCCAAAGACCAAAGACCAAAACCCAACTCCCCAAAGCCTAGTGTTGCAACTGAAAAGGAGTGAACGGCACTGCGCCAAGCACTGGGTCAACCAGACCTGCTTGAAGAAACTGTCCACCGCTTACTTCAAAATATTCAATTCTAATCTTGTGTTTTCCAGCAGCTAAGATTGCCTGTCCTGTTTTACTAATCGCGCTGTGGTCACCATCGTGATCAATCAGCAGCTCGTCATTGAGGTAAAGTTTAGAGCCATCATCAGAATTGATGAAGAAAGTATGGATGCCAGTCGCAGGAATTTCTACATAGCCCTCCATTACCACACCAAAATGATTATCGCGGTGCCCGATATCGGAAAGTGTTGCTTGGTTGACGGTACCTTGCTTAACACTGGAAAGTGTAGAAAAATCTGGTAAATGTTGCCATTCGCCTTCATAGTAGTTGAATCGCAATCCTTTTTCGGTTTTCTTTACATTGATAGGGGCTTGTGGATTCATTTTCCTGAATTGCATTTTATTCAAGCGACTGGCTCGTCCGTCCTGTGTGTAAGCGCGCGCCACCAAAATAGCACTTTCGCTTAATATAAATGGCTTGCTGTAAAGGGTGCTGCTGCGGCTTGGCTCGCTGCCGTCTAGGGTGTAACGAATTTCTAAGCCCTCGAAAGCAGCTTCTAGCTGCACATTGGTTTGAATTTGATACAAAGTGGCATCTGTAATGATATGTGGAGCAGGAGGTTGGACAACTGATGCGCGAGATTGATGTTCAACTTCTTTTTGCATCTGAAAGGCATCCAAGAGTTTACCTTCATGATCTATGGCTTTGAAAACCAAGTTTTTATCATAAATGGCAAAAGTGCAGTAGTGATGAACGGATTGTAGCTCTAGGGTGAACCAGTTGCGGGTAGGAGCAAAATCCTCCAAGCCACCACCTGCGCCACCGGAGTTGATATACACCACTCCCTCTTTCATGTTGATTCGGTTTTCTTTGAGGGGCCAAGTACGTTCGTAAAGATGGGTATGCCCGAACAAGCAGAAGTCCAACCCATACTGCTCGTAAAGTGGCACGAGATTGCGCGCTTTAGTACCTAGTGTAGAAAGTGCCTTGAAAGCGTCGCCGTGGTCATTATTATCGGAAGAGTAGGGGGGATGGTGGTGAACAGCAATTTTCCAAGTGGCAGTAGATTTTGCTAGTTCCCATTCGAGCCATTCGTATTGTTCTGAACCTTCTGTCACATCGCGGTTAGTGTCAATCATGAAAAATTGTGCGTTGCCGTACTTAAAGGTATAGTAGTATTCTGGTTTTGGCGCGACGATGTATTGATAATAGTAAGGTGCATCTTGTTCGTGGTTGCCTAGCACTGGATAAAGCGGTACGCGGCTCATCAATTGGTGTCCATTGGGGAAGAAATTTTCTAGCCAATCCTTTTTTTCCAATCCTTTGTCCACCAAATCACCAGCATGAACCACAAAGCTAGGACGATCCTGCCAAACGAGGGCTGCAATTTTACCCCAAGCCCAAGGCGTGGTATTGTTTCGCTGGCTATCTCCTACTAAAGCAAACATGTACGCGCTACTGTCTTTGACTGCCGTTTTGAAAGAATAAACCTCTGAACGGATGGTGTCGCCTTTTTCGGTTACGGAAGTTACCTGCCAAAAGTAATTGGTTTCGGGTTTCAAATTGTCGAGCAGCACCTCGTGCATGAGGCGTGTTTTTTCTAGGGTTACAGGCACATCTAGTACAGCTTTGCTCACATTAAAGCGCGCTTCTCCAAAATTTACTTGAGTAGTGGCTGGTGTTTTAGTTTCCCAAAGTATGTACATACCATTTTGAGTAGAAAATTGAAGGTAAGGCTTTACGAGGAACTGGTCTTCGTGAAGAGGTTGACTGTAAACAATGTGGGTACTCACTAGGGCAAACAAAAGGAACAATCCATATTTCATAAGTAGAAAAAATTTTAGGTGTTTATTTACTAGTTAACGTAACTAACAAATACAGACAATGATAAGAATTACAGTTTGCAAAAATACAGCAATTGTTTTAAAGTGAAAGTTTCGCTAATCTTATGTTTGTATTAATTTTACAAGTAATTTTTTGTAAAAATTAATCGTTACCTCAATTAATAAACTTTATTCATAAATAATTCATTGTCAAATAATTAATACTTTATTTTGATTTGTTTGTAACGGTATAGAATGCCGAAAAAAACTTTTTTTTGATTTTGAATGAAATTTTATTGTGATTATGTTCAAATAGTTTTTGATTTTTCAATAAATCATATTTACTTTGTGTAAATTTCAAGTTACGTAAATGTAAAGTGGTATTATTTTCTAATTTATCAAATCAAGAGATTTGGACTACTGGCAGAAAAGATTGAACGATTACCGCTCCTATTTAAAGCTAGAGCGCGCGTTCTCAGACAACACTGTTGAAGCGTACTTGCGCGATGTACGCAAGTTGATTGACTTTTTCAAGTCGCAGCATATTACTTTGGCTCCGCATGAAGTAAAGAAAGAGCACTTGGAGGATTTCGTGAAATGGGCAGCGTCATCGGGTATCGGTGCCAATTCTCAAACGCGCATCATCTCTGGGGTTAGGGCTTTCTTCAAATTTTTGTTAGTGGATGACGCAATTGGCGAAGACCCTACCGAGTTTGTGAAACGCCCACGTATGGAGCGCAAGCTACCCGAAGTTCTCGCCATTAGTGAAGTACAAGCCATGATTGATACGGTGGACTTGAGTTCTGTGCATGGTTTACGCAATCGCGCCATGCTAGAAACACTTTATGCTTGCGGATTGCGCGTGAGTGAGTTGACCACACTCAAACTTTCCAATATGCACTTGGACACTGGCTTTATCAAGGTAATTGGTAAAAACAATCGAGAGCGTATGGTTCCAATTGGAGAAGTGGCATCCAAGCACATAAAAAATTATATTGAGCATGTGCGCAAACACCTCAGTAAAATACAAAAGCAAGATGAGGATATTCTGTTTTTGAATCATCGAGGTACTCAACTTACAAGAGTAATGGTGTTCAAAATTGTCAAGGAAGCGGCTGAAAAAGCAGCAATACCTAAGAATGTTAGTCCTCATACTTTTAGACACTCTTTTGCTACTCATCTAGTGGAAGGTGGTGCAGATTTGCGTGCGGTGCAGGATATGCTTGGGCATGAATCTATTGCTACAACGGAGGTCTATACCCATTTGGACAAAGAGTATCTTAAAGAAACTATTTTGCAGTTTCATCCTAGAAGTCGCACTCATCAGGGGGAATAGTACGGCGATGTCAGTGATGAGCTATAATTATGAGTGATGAGTTACAAATTTATCCTTGATAAGGAGGAAGTTGTAAAAGTAAGTTTGTGGCTCATCCCTTACAATACAATATGTAGAGCGATGTTGGAAAAAACGTTTAGATGCGTTTTAGGGTATATTCAGAGGGATAGGGAACCTCAAAACATTGTTACCTATCCCTTTTTTTGGGATAAAAATTTTGCTACTGCTTTTGCGACATTTTGTCCGTCCATAGCTGCTGAGATAATACCTCCTGCATATCCAGCACCTTCTCCACAAGGGAACAACCCTTGAGTTTGCTCGTGCATGAGCGTTTGATTATTCCTAGGAATCCGCACAGGAGAACTGGTTCTACTTTCTGTACCCACTACTACGGCTTCATTGGTGTAATACCCACGCATTTTTTGACCGAAATCTTTTATCCCTTGTTGAAGGCGTTTGAATACTTGGTCTGGTAGAAGTTGGTGCAAAGGGGCAGCATACACGCCAGGAATGTAGGAGGTTTTAGGTAAATGAGTTGATACTTTTTGATGTACAAAGTCTGTCAAGCGTTGAGCGGGTGCTTGCTGGCTACCATTTCCAAACCTGAACATAGTGGTTTCTACCATTGCTGAAACTTGAGGGTAGCCAACTGCCCGTATTTTTCTTGGAAAGGAAGCATATCTTCTAGCTCAATAGCAACCACTGTACCGGAATTGGCGAATGGAGAGTCCCTCCGCGACATAGACATTCCATTTACTACAATTTCGCCTGGTTTGGTAGCCGCAGGAACAATCAAAACCACCTGGACACATACAAAAAGAGAACACCCCTCGATTTCCTACTTGGCTGGTCAATTTATAACTGGATGGCGGTAAGTATTCGTCTCGATGGGCTTGTTTGTATTGAATTTCGTCAATTAAAGCTTGTGGATGCTCTATTCTCACGCCTAGTGCGAAGGGTTTTGCTTCTATCGTCACGCCGCGTCGCGCCAAAAGTTCATAAATATCTCTTGCTGAGTGTCCAGTCGCCATTACAACTGCATGGGCATAGATTGCCGCGTTGTCATTGGCAATGACTCCTAAAATGGTATGATCTCGAATAATCACATCGGTCACTCTGGTATTAAAATGTACTTCTCCACCATATTCCAGAATAGTTGCGCGGATGTTGGCAACTATTTGTGGCAGTTTGTTAGAGCCAATGTGTGGATGAGTATCTATTAAAATAGAAGTATCTGCGCCGTGTTCTACCAGCAATCGAAGTGCTTTTTCGATGCTGCCGCGTTTGTGGGAGCGCGTGTAAAGTTTCCCATCAGAATAAGTGCCAGCGCCACCTTCTCCGAAACAATAATTTGAATCGGGATGAACCTGCCCCAACTGCTGAATTGCTTTTAAATCGCGCCTTCTTGCTCGAACATCTTTGCCTCTGTCCAGTACAATTGGTTTGTAGCCCAGTTCTATCAATTCCAAAGCTGCGAAGTAACCCGCAGGACCTGCGCCAATCACTAACACTTTGGGGCGTTGTTCAACAGTATGGAATCCTTTAAGGATAATGGGTTCAGGTTCAATAGATTCTCCTGAAAAAATTGCTATTTTTAGTTGGACATAAGGCTGACTACCTCTAGCATCAATAGAACGACGCAGATAGACCATTTCGTCAATACTTTGAGAAGGTAGCCGACACTGGGCAGCAGCTATTTCTTTTACTTTTCCAGTGTTTGCAGCATCGCTGGGTAATAATCGAAGCTCAATTTCCTTTTTCATAGATTATATTTTTAGTGGCGTTCTATTTCCCACTTCCTTTTTCTTGTAGTGTATCTTGCGGCGACTGGATAGCTTCTAATTGTTTAGGTCTTCTTCTCCACAGCATTTGGTTGTCTTGGTATATTTCAAAACTATCGGGTAGGAATAATCTTACTTTTATGTATTCTTGCAAGCGCATATTTTCGACTTGATTGGTTTGTTCATTTCTTTTTTTGACCACTAAGCTATCCAGCTTAGTGATTTGAGAAGTGAGGACAAGCACTACTGTGGTATCTGGGTTAGAAGCCAGCACTTGATAACGTCCCTTGTCAACAAGATGTTTCAATAAGCCCGATGATACTTCCCGTAACTCTACTTGTGTTTCTGTCATGATGACGTTGCCTGCCCAAGATTCGATTTGAACCTCTCCATAAATATCCAAGTGTATTTCTTGAACACTATCTTTGACTTCAAAAGTTTGATGCAGCAACTTTATTTGTTGTGCGGATGTAGAAGCCACGATTAACAACAATGAAATTAGTATTAGACCTTGTCTTTTCATAAATTTTGATTAGTGTGTTTGACCGCGTATTAAAACCTGTTAATAGACGCAAAACCTGATTATAACGGTTATTACATCTGCAGATTGCAGGCTGGTCAGGCAATTTTTTTAACCTTGCCACAACTGGATAATTGTTCACTAGGCAATAAGTTCAATCCAGGACACTTTCCTACTTCAATACTACCTAAATCTGACGCAAATCCAAGTGCTTCTGCTCCGTTTAAGGTTGCCCATTGTAGTAAAGTCTCAAAAGGTATGTATGATTGATATTTTGCAATGGTTTTCATTTCCTCTAACACAGATAATTGCCAATTGGAGGTTAAACTATCCGTACCTATGGTCACTTTTGCTTGACAAGCTAGGAAATTTTGATAGTTCGGAAGTCGGTTTTCAATGAATAAGTTAGCGTTAGGACAAGTCGCCCAATAGGTGTGTGAGTTCCAGTTTTGTGCCGTTTGTATATCTTCTATTTGTGACATGGTATTATGTACAAATAAAGTGCGATGGGTTGGATTCATATTGGCTAAAGCATAATGAATAGAAGGTCGCCCGATAGGTAGAAAATCGTGTAGTGGTAGCCCAAACCCTTCGTAAAACTTTAAAAAATCGCCTTGACCAGTCAAAAAGAATTCGTTTTCGTGAGGTGTTTCTTGATTGTGAATACTAATGACTGCATTTGTTTCGTTGTGGGTGGCGATGTAGTGAAATAAGTTTTCGGAAACTGTGTATGGCGCATGTGGAACGTAACTTTTTTGATTGCCATGCGCTTGGCTTTGTTGTTCGTACACACTTTTATATTGTTCAAAAGTAGCTTCGGCGTTGTTTTCATTTAAGAAGTCGAACATTTCGACAAAAGTGTAGTATCGAATTTTACTTTGGTCTTTGGTTACTTTGGTGTCTAGTTTGTTGGAAATATCACCTACTGCCACAATTCCGTTTTCCCACATCTCATGGTCTGCTGTTTTGATGGCACTTAAAATTTCTTCCATCGGTATATCTCTAAACTTGACTACACTTTGTAAAAAAGGCAATAGTCCTGTGCCAGTATGCACCCTATGTTTCATGTGTGATAGTTCCAAGTGACAATGGGTGTTAACAAAGCCTGGTACAATAATTCCGTCGTAATGCTCCAAACTAGCAGGGTCATGTAAGTCGCGGCTAGTAATATCCATTATTTTGCCTTGATGGTCTAAATGATAACTCCCTTTTCTAGTTTAGGTGTTGCAACTGGATGTATAAAATCAGCAGTTATTTTTCTCATTACTTTGTGTTTATGTATAGTTTGAATAGATGTTAAAAAATTAGATGCGATTATGGAACACTGATGATACCAGCAGCTAGTTTGTAATGCCAACCTTTATGTTCCATACCTAATGATACACAAACATAAATGGCTTTTGATTCTTTTAATTGATAAGGGTTACCCGTAAAATGGTTTACAAAATGTACATCTGTAATTGGAAAGTCATACTCTACGTCCATGTACTGAAATTGCAGACGGTGTTTGATACTTTCTATTTCTGTGACATCATTTAAGTATGATGTCGCTTGTACTACTGGATTTTTGGCTTTTACTAAAAGTAGGGAGTTTCCCACTTGATGCACTTTTTTTGTACTAACAGCTTTACCTGTGTTCCCGAAAAGTATCGTTTCTTTGGTGACTAAACGGTTTAACTTTTCTTCAGTGGGTATTATTTTATTGATTTTTTTTAACGACTTGGTATCAAACCAAACATTTTCTGATTGATAAGAATTTGGTACTTCCTTAATTAGTTCTATTTCGCATACATCCATAAGTTGGAGGTTTCTTACTAAGGTCTCGGGTATTGCTCCTGTCTCTGAATTTGTAATAGGACGAACCCATTTTGCCGCTTCGCCATTTCTTTCAATCCTAAAACCACCTTCTTTTTTCTCCGTTAATACAACGCCCGCAATACAGCGTTCGATGTATTTTTTTGAATTAGCTAAACATACGAACAAGGTTTTCATTGCAAGTGGATAATATTTAATTGATGATGAATAACTTTGAAGTATTCTGCCAATAGTCTTCTGTGACAATACTGAGGAGAATGTTCGCTGCAAAGTAAGCAACCTCGGTGTAGTTTTTCTAAGGTGTAGTTTTTAGCTACTTTTCGCATATCCAGTAAATTCAAATAAGCAATTTCATATTCTTCCCAACTGAGTTCCTTTTTGCGATAGCTGGCAAGTAGATTCTTTGTGGGCGCGAAATCCAGTTGATGACAGTACTGGATTCCCCCAATTTTTGAAGCAAAAAAGGATAAATCCTCACCTTTTGCAAAGCCTGAAAGTTGAGAAGTATTATTGATTCGAGTGTCTATTAACTCTGTTACTTGGGACTTATTGAGTAAATCAAAAAACTGTTTGGCAGTTTTTTGGTAAATCCGATGGTGAAAAGTTCAATCATTTCATTTCGTTTGATGAATTATTTTTTTAATCGTAAATTTTGGTCTGCTGATAATTTCATAGATTTAGGGCTTGAAAAAATGAAAAGCCAAGATTATCCTACTATCAATCATTGTTCTACTCGCCAACCTATTTCTTGATTGTGTAGTTGATAGGCAACTTGTAACTTATCTTTTGCGGTGATTTGTGGAGCGAACAAAGAAGGTTGTGGCAGTTTTTTTTCGTATTTTTTTAGCAGGTCTTGTTCTAACGCTTGGTGCGAGCGCAAGGTACCATCTTTTAAGATATGGAATATCTCAATTTCTTCTTTGACTAAGTAACGTGCAATCATAGAAAAACGATGACAGTCCAAAGGGTCTGCTTCAGAACACATCAGGGCGATACGATAACCTTTTTCCAATCCGTTCTCCAAACGGTTCACGCCACGCTTGAAAATAGGAGTGCGTTGCACAAATTCAAACCTTACTAAACCTTCTTCATCTAGAACTAGCTCATCTTCCTGCCTTGCGCCAAATTCATCTTTAAAATGCAGATAAATAATGTGTTGTAAATTTAAAGCATTTTTAAGTGGCAGTTGATTGTATTGTGGATTATAGGTGCTAGCAGCTACAGAACGTACATCCACTAAGCAGTTGATGCGGTGTTGTTGCAAAAGGTTTAAAAAAAAGTCGAAATCATGATTGGAATGCCCAATCGTAAAAACTAAACGCTGATAATCCATACTCCATATTGCGATAAATGATCAACTCACTGTTTAAGGGCGGTATAAAAAATCTCATTTAAGTGTTGCTTGAAACTTTTGAGGTCTCAAGTAACTATTCTTTGGGCACTCTACTAGGGTGTTTTAATTTTACTTAACCCCTTGATAATGAGTAATTGTAATTGATTTATTGTCAAATAATTAAGCCTAGAATGGTAACTTACCACCGCCTATTTAGTATCCTTTTTTCTCTTTTGCCTTTGGTGGTTCCATGTCTTTCAAATCGAGGGGTGCGATTTGAAATTCTACCCTTCGGTTCATGTAGCTATCTTCATCATCTACTACCACAGCGTCTTTCTCTCCTTTCCAAATAAGTACCAAGCGGTTACGTGGTATGTTAAAACGGTTAGTCAGGAAATCAATGACAGCGGCAGCGCGTTGGTAAGAAATTTCGTTGTTGTACTGTTCTGTACCTACGCGATCTGCATATCCAATCACTGTCAAGCGAATATCTTGATACAAAAAGAGTAGTCTGGACAAGTAATCTAGTTTTTCATGCTCCGTTTCTCGAATGTCGAATTGATTGGTTTTAAAATGAATCATAGGTAAAAATAAAGGCAGCACCTGCTCCGAAGTAGCAGCAGTGTCAAAAGGTAAGGGTTTGACAGCCACGCCTTTGTCGTCGTATTCAAAATTGGGTGGGGAATAAGGTTCTAGGTCTTCGTGGTTCGGAATACCGTCGCCATCGCTGTCCAAAGTAATCCCTCTTGTATCTACTTGCGCGCCAAATGGTGTTTCTGGTTCTAGGTCAAAAATATCCATTACTCCGTCACCATCCGAATCGCTAGGTTTGAATTCTGGCTTAGCTTTTAAATCTGTAATATCATTAATAAAAGTTTGCAGAGGGTTGACCCAATACAGAGGTTCGGCATGGTCTTTTTTACCGATGTTATAGTTCACACGGATACTTGTGTAGTTGGTCATGTCTCTAAAGCCTTGATTTTCAAAAGCATCTATTCGGTCAGCGTATTTACTAAAAAGGGTGCTGAACTTATGATCCACGCCTATATTAACATTTTCATTAAGGCGAATGGATAGCCCAAACCCAATGTCTAGTATAGGAGAAAGTGCTTTGTCCACGTCTTTACTTCCGCCACCTGTTTCCTCCTTGAAGTCTGCACTAAACTGATTACCGCCGCCACCGACATAGACGTAAATATTGGTTCTACGGCTCGGTTCATCCCATTTTAAATTGTTTAAACTCACCATAGCGTGCATGGTAGCCGAAGTCCAAGTAGTTTTGAAGGCATTATTTCCACTGAATCGTTCCCCTTGCATCCAGCCATGATTGAAATCTCCTCGCATGGAAAACACATAATCTAATGCTTTGCGGATATGAATGCCTCCCGCAAATCCAGGATTGTAAGTAATGTCACCAGCACAGAAAAGATGCCCTAGATGGACACCCATTTCCCATTTATGAGTAGGTGTAGCATCGTAATTGATGTCGCGCAGTCCAACTTGAGCAAATGTAGAAAAGGAAGGCAAGCAAAAGGTTATAAAAAATAACCCTAAGATGCTACCGCTCCTTGTGGTGTTGAAACTTGGACTTGTAATCATATTTTTGTTCTTTTAGTTACTTTGCTAGGTGCTCGAATAATTAGCCAACTGATGTTTCAGTATTGGCTATTTTGTTTTTGGTTTTTAGCTCGTTGCGTCAATCTCTTTTCTCGTTCATTGGCAAAGATAATAAAACGGTTTTAGACTATCAAATTTGCTATCAGATGGGTTCATAAGTTGGTCATTTGGTAGGCTAATTATTTGATTGGTGGATTGGGAAAACGATTGCTTACGTTTCAATTTACACCCTATCTAAATAGTTATTTCTTTGATGTAAGATTGATTTATTGTCACTCAAAATAGTTATATTTGTAATGTAAAATTTACTTAATTCTGATTGTAGGAATGGCACCATAATATATTTAATAATCAAAAATTCATTAAACAATGGACGTTGAAATACTGGCTAGAGTTCAGTTTGCTTTTACTGTTTCTTTCCACTACATTTATCCGCCTTTGAGCATCGGGTTAGGTCTCATTATGGTGATTATGGAAGGGTTGTACTTGCGCACTAAAGACAAAGTCTATGAGACGATGGCGCGATTTTGGACTAAGATTTTTGCACTTACGTTTGGTATTGGTGTAGCGACAGGAATTGTGATGGAGTTTGAATTTGGTACGAATTGGGCAACTTATTCTCGGTATGTAGGAGATGTTTTTGGGTCTGCCTTAGCTGCTGAGGGTATTTTTGCTTTTGCTTTGGAAAGTGGTTTTTGGGGGTGTTATTATTTGGTTGGAACAAAGTAAGTTCAGTAGTCCATTTTATTGCGACTTTGGGCGTATTTTTAGGTTCCATGTTTTCCGCAGTTTGGATTGTGGTGGCAAATAGTTGGCAACAAACGCCAGCAGGCTATCACATTGTTGGTGAGGGAGTGAATGCACGAGCCGAAATTACAGATTTTTGGGCGATGGTATTTAATCCTTCTAGTGTAGATCGCTTGACGCACGTTTGGATTGGAGCGTTTTTGGCAGGCGCATTTTTGATATTGAGCGTTCATGCTTATTACTTGTTAAAAAATAAGCACGTTGATTTATCAAAGAAAGCCTTTGGAATTGCACTTGCAATAGCTACGGTGTGTTCATTAGCACAACTTTTTACAGGGCATCGCTCCGCAGATGGAGTAGCGCATAATCAGCCAGCTAAATTAGCGGCTTTGGAAGGTCACTTTGACAGTTTGGCAGTGGCTGATATGTACTTATTGGGTTGGGTGGATAAAGAAAATGAAACCACAAATGGTTTGAAAGTGCCAGGTGGACTTACCTTTTTGCTGCATCAGGACTTTGAAACCCCTGTCAAAGGGTTGAAAGCATTTCCTAAAGAGGAGCGTCCTAGTGCTGTGAACGCGGTCTTTCAGTTCTATCACCTCATGGTAGCGATTGGAATGATACTGATTGGACTTACTTTATTTGCTAGTTTCCAATGGTGGCGTGGAAAATTATTTGAACAACGATGGCTGCTTTGGGTATTTGTTTTTGCAGTGATACTACCCCAAATTGCCAATCAAGTAGGTTGGTTTACTGCGGAAATGGGAAGACAACCTTGGGTGGTGTATGGTTTACTGCGCACTTCTGACGCGCTTTCTAAAGTCGTGACTGCCAACCAGGTGCTGTTCTCTTTGATTTTGTTTACGGCAGTCTATCTTTTGTTGTTTGTATTATTCATTTACCTGTTGAACAAAAAAATTCAACAAGGTCCTTATGAAGATAAAGAAATTTTCCAGCGGCCTAAGCAAAGTGATATGGCGGACTTATTGGGGAAGGCGTAACCTTTTCCTAATTTTACTAACGCGATACGCTCAGTGCTTGGTTTTAGCAACTTAGCCTGGATGATTTAGATGAATAGCAAAGAACCAACGACATGATGTAAGTTCATTATTAAACAACTAAAATTCATTTATAAAACATGGCAACTTTTCTAGGCATAGATTACCCCACTTTGTGGTTTTTGGTAGTGGGGGCTGTTTTTTCAGGATACGCCATACTCGATGGTTTCGATTTAGGAGCGGGTGCTTGGCATTTGTTTTTCAAGAAGGAGCAAAGTCGGCGAATTGCATTGAACGCAGTAGGACCAGTTTGGGATGGTAATGAAGTGTGGTTAGTGATTGGTGGCGGTACGCTTTTCGCTGGTTTCCCGATTGTGTATGCTTCTCTTTTTTCAGCGATGTATATTCCGCTCATGCTCTTTTTGGTATTTCTTATATTTCGTGCGGTATCCATTGAATTTCGAAGTAAAGAACCTATGCAATGGTGGCGAACCACTTGGGATATAAGTTACAGCGTATCCAGTATTATGTTAGCAGTACTGCTAGGAGTAGTCTTAGGAAATGTACTTCAAGGTATAAGTATTGGTGAAAACTTTGAATTTGAAGGTAGTTGGTTGAAATTTATCAATCCTTATGCTCTTTTAGTAGGTATCACTACTTTAGCATTGTTTATGATGCACGGTGCGATTTACTTGACTATGAAAACAGAAGGACGATTATTCGCAAAATTAACGATTCTACTTCGTCAATCTACTATCTTTTTATAGTTAGTTTCGGCATTACTACACTTTATACTTTGATTTATATTCCTCATTTGTCTGATAGATTCAAAGATTCTCCAGTGTTGTTTGTCGTACCTTTATTAGCATTTTTGAGTATTGCGAATATTCCACGCTTGGTGAAGAAGCGAAAATTCCAAAGTGCGTTTTTGTTTTCTTCTCTGACAGTTAGCTTATTATTAATGTTGGTAGCCATAGAATTGTATCCCGTTTTGATACTTTCTACAATTGCGCCAGAATATAATATGACGATTTATAATACCGCTTCTTCTGAAAAATCGTTGGGTATTATGTTGACTATTGTGGCAATTGGAGTACCTTTAGTAGCAGCTTATACTTTCTTTGTGTATCGTACTTTTATGGTAAGGTAGAATTAGATGAAACAAGCTATTAACTAATGGTATGCAGTTATTTTTGGT
>JAAUTG010000123.1 GCA_012031785.1 Saprospiraceae bacterium
AAGATTGTTTTTTCCCAATTTCTACATCGTTGTAGTTGGTAAATTCGTCGCAGAAAAAATAAACCTTGCGCCGAACAGGTGGAGTGGGGGAGAGCGCGTTTTTTATTTTTTGATACCAACTGCGCAGTGTAGTAGAGGCTAAAGCTGGTAGCTTGCGGCTGGGTGCTACATCTAAAACCTTTTTGAACAAGTCACCCGTAAGTTTACCCTGCAAAATGCCATTAGTCAAAACTGGAAAAATCGAACCTAACGCATTGAGTTTGGTAATATTTGCAAACGCTTTAGACCTCAAAGGAACACCATGCGTGCGGTGGTATTGATGTAAAAACTCCGCTTTCATAGATGACATGTCCACGTTGGAAGGACATTCGGAAGTACAACCCTTGCACGATAGACATAAATCCATCACTTGATATAGTTCTTGGCTATCAAAAGGGTTTTGTTTGTCTTTGTCGCGCGTCAATATCTCACGAAGCGTATTTGCTCTTGCCCTAGTGGTTTCGCTTTCGTGCTTGGTAGCGCGATAGCTTGGACACATTGTACCGCCTGCGGAATCTAGTTTTCGGCAATCTCCTGAACCGTTACATTTTTCAGCACCTCTTAAAATACCACCAACCTCTGAAAAGTCAAAAACAGTCTGGTAATCAGAAACTTTTTGACCTACTTCATAACGCAACGAGGTATTCATAGGTGGAGCATCCACAATTTTTCCAGGATTAAAAATGTGGTCAGCGTCCCAAGTTTTCTTTTATTTCTTTGAGGTAAGCATAATTTTCTTCTCCAATCATCAAGGGAATAAACTCTGCGCGTACACGACCATCGCCATGTTCACCGCTCAATGAACCGTTGTATTTTTTCACTAATTTAGCAGTTGCTTCGCTAATATCATGGAATAGCTGTACATCATCGCTTTGCTTTAAATCCAAGATAGGACGCAAGTGAATTTCCCCTGCACCTGCATGGGCGTAATACACCGATTTTGCCCGAAACCTTCCATCATAGCGGTAAACTCCTGAATGTACGCTGGCAAATCAGCTAATTCCACGGCAGTATCTTCAATGCAAGCAACGCCTTTTTTATCGCCTGGAATATTGGAAAGTAACCCCAATCCTGCGGCTCTTAAATTCCAAACGCTTTTTGTTTTTGGGGCGAATACTTTAGGGTAAGCATAGCCGTACCCTGCCGCTTTCATGTCCTCAATCATCTGGTCTGCTAGAGCTTCAGCAGCTTGCAAGGTATCTGCTCTAAACTCAATCATGAGAATTGCTCCTGGGTCTCCTTCTATAAAAAAGCGATTTTTCTGCTGCTCAATATTGCCTTTCGTACAATCCAAAATAATTTTATCCATCAATTCGCAAGCATAAGGAGCCAGTGCCATCGCTACTAACACGGCTTCCATAGATTCCTGTACACTTGAAAAATGAGCAGCCACCACCACCTCTTCTTTAGGTGGTAGTAATGACACGTTCAACTTGATTTCAGTCGTGAATGCTAAGGTACCTTCCGAACCAGTCAGTAATTTACAGAAATTAAAATCTTCTTCCCCGCCCAGTGGCTTACTATCTAGCAACACGTCCACCGCGTAACCTGTATTGCGCCTATGAATATTTGGTTTAGGGTAATTTGCCCTAATTGTTGCTTGTTTTTGTGGATTGGATAAGGTTTGTTGAATATGCCGATACAGGCGATTTTCGAGTTTATCGCCTAATGTTTTTTCGTGAAAAGCGGCTTCCGATAGCGCTTCAAAAGTTGCTTCCGAGCCATCACTCAACAACACTTTTAACGCTAATACATGATCACGAGTTGTACCATATCTGATAGAAGTAGTTCCACAAGAGTTGTTACCCACCATACCCCCTATCATACAGCGATTTGCGGTAGAGGTGTTTGGTCCGAAGAATAGCCCATACGGTTTTAAAGCCAAGTTTAGTTCATCCCGAATGACACCAGGTTGAACGCGCACCCATTGTTCTTCCGCATTGATTTCCAGTATTTTGTTCATGTATTTAGAGACATCTACCACGATGCCATCCCCCACGCATTGCCCAGCCAAAGAAGTACCTGCGGTTCGAGGGATAATTGAAGTCTTGTTGGTTTGGCAAAAGCAATAATTTTTGAATATCCAAAACGCTTTTAGGAAGAGCTACTGCCGTAGGAAGCTCCCTATATACTGAAGCATCTGTGGCATATAAGATACGCATGAGTTTATCAAAATATAATTCTCCTTCTAATTGTGATTGAAGTGAATTAAGTTGTTTTTCTAACATTATTTACTGTTTTAATTCAAATTATTAAACTATTGGTGCTTATTCTAATTTGAAAAGCATAGCAAGATACAGCGTAACTATCATTTTTACAAATGTAGTCTGCTTCAGTAGATAATGTTTGTGTAAAATTATTCCTAAAAAAAGTGCTGAACGCCCCTCTAATATGTTCAGCACCAAATTTATAAACAAGATCCCTATTTCTAAATTAGTAATGTTAAGTGGTTAAGCCCTATTTCCTGTTACTGCATTTTAAAGTTAATTGTAATGAATAGTGTCTTTGCAATGGGCTTGCCATCCCTTAAAAAAGGCTTCCAATCAGGCATTTCGGATAACATTTGTAATACCGTGCGATCACACCCAAAACCTAGACCTTCTACTATCTTTACGGATTTTACCTTACCGATTTCATTAATTACTAGTCTGGCGATTACTTCGCCTTCCACACTGTTATTTTGCGCTTGAAGTGGATAATCTAAATTTTCACTTACATAAGTTTTTAGTTTAGAAATATCCATTAAGTAACCTGCTCTTGCTTCTTTGTTTTTGATAATTGGATGATCTGAGTTTGCAAATTGCGAATCGGTTGAGGTTGCAATCAAATTGGTATTTTCAAATTGTGCCATTAAACAAGTGCTGAATAATGTGAAAAAAAGGAGACAAATTACTACGGCTGAAAATTGCTTAATAAATCTCATAGCTAGTTAAAGTTTGATGATTATCAGTTTAATGAATTTGATGGTACAAAATTATGGCGAAAAATAGACTGGTGTAAGCGTAGAAATACCTGTTTTTAGTTTCAGTATCCAATTTTTTTCAATTACATTGAAAATAGAAATCTTAAATGTAAAGCTAGGAGCAGTGGTAAATTTACTTACTTTGTTCTAGTAAATATCAAGAAGGGAATCGTATTCGGGAATCGTTACGAGTGTAATTTTCTTTTTTGTACAGTAAAAACATCTGATATGAGTAGTACCTATCACACAAATTCCAACAAAAAAATATAATTTTGCGCAAGGAAAAGACTTTTTGAAATTATTATCTTTTTAATTTATGAAACCAACACTTTTGATTTTGGCTGCTGGCATGGGTAGTCGTTATGGAGGATTGAAGCAGATTGATGCTGTCGGTGCTTCTGGAGAAGCTATTATTGAATATTCCATTTATGATGCTATCGAAGCTGGGTTTGGAAAGGTGGTGTTTGTGATTCGCAAGAGTATAGAAGCCCCGTTTAAGGAAAAGTTTGCTGAAAAATTCGACCATCTCATTGAGACACAATATGTTTATCAAGAAATTGATACCGTAGTTGCAGGAATCACAGAACTACCAGCACGGGAAAAACCTTGGGGTACGGGTCATGCTGTATTGGTAGCAAAAGATGCTATTCATACACCCTTTGCGGTGATTAATGCTGATGATTATTACGGTGCAGATGCTTTTCATCAAATGGCAGCGTTTTTGACTACTCGTTGCAGCGCAAGCCATTATGCAATGGTGGGTTACACGCTCAAAAATACACTCTCTGAACATGGTTACGTCAATCGGGGCGTGTGTACAGTAGATGAGAACGGATTTTTGCTTTCAGTAGTGGAGCGTACTAAAATTCAGCGCGACGAAGCGGGAAATGTATTTTTCCCGGATGAGCAGGGGAATTGCAACCTTTGAATGAAAAAGTACCCGTTTCTATGAATTATTGGGGTTTTCATCCTAGCTATTTTGAAGCTTTGTCGCGACATTTTATTCAGTTTGTAGCAGAGCAAGGTACGAATCCAAAATCAGAATTTTACATACCTTATGTCGTAAACAAACAATTAGAGCATGAAGAGATAAAATTGTCGGTACTTCCTAATAATGAGCAATGGTACGGCGTTACTTATCAAGAAGATAGACCTATTGTGGTGGAAGCATTTAAAAAATTAATCGAAGATGGAATATATCCTCCGTCACTTTGGTAAGTGTAGCATACCAATCTTGTGGTATTGTTTGCTGGTGGCGCAATCTTGCATTCCGGGTTTGTATAAATTTAATGACACCAACTTTGATCCTGCCATCGAGTCGTTTTATGTGGGTACATTTGAGGTGCGTACAGGTAATGCGCCACCCACCATTACGCAAACTTTTGAAGAAGCACTAAAGATAAAAATTCGTAGGGAATCACCTTTGCAAGAGGACGATGTAGCCCCACATATTGAGTTCAAAGGCATAGTCTCTAGCTTTAATGTGCTACCAACCACGCCACAAGCGGGTGAAACAGTAGCGTTCAATCGTTTGACCATCACGTTGGAGATTGAATATATTGACCACTTCCATAACGACGAAAAAGCGAACTGGAAGCAGTCGTTTTCGCGTTTTGCGGATTTTTCTACTGAACAGAATTTATTGGATGTACAGAATGATTTAATTCAACTGATTGGTGATCAAATTATTGAAGATATTTTTAACCGTGCTTTTACTGATTGGTGATTAGTGCACATCAACGGACATCAACAACCATGAAAAAAGAGATAGCTAATTTGTATGGTTTAATAGGGTATCCACTTTCTCATTCTTTTTCTAAACACTATTTCACAGAAAAGTTTGAACGCGAGGGTATTGTTGAAACCAATTATGAATTGTTTCCTATTGAGGATATAACGCAACTGCAAGTAGTGCTTGCTTCACAACCAAATCTCAGAGGGCTGAATGTTACAATCCCATACAAACAAGCGGTACTACCTTATTTGCATGAATTGGAGGAAAGTGCCGCTGCAATTGGGGCAGTAAATACAATACAGATACAGAATGGACACCTTAAAGGATTCAACACAGACGCTATAGGATTTGAAATTTCTTTGAAAGAGTTACTTGGCAACGTAGATTACACAACGATTCGCGCATTGGTACTTGGGGATGGTGGTGCTGCAAAAGCAGTCTTTTATGTGTTGCATACTTTAGGTATTTCCTATAAAGTGGTGACTAGAAGCGCGTCTGAAAATACTATCATTTATGAAGACCTTACTGACGACACCATAGCATCCCACCAATTGATTATCAATACTACCCCTCTCGGTATGTCGCCAGATGTTCACACTTTACCGAATCTACCTTACCATGCACTCACCACCAAGCATTTTTTGTATGATTTGGTCTATAATCCTACAAAGAACTGTTCATTTTAAAAAAGGAATTGAACAAAAATCTGCAACAATTAATGGCTTGAAAATGTTACATTTACAAGCGGAAGCGGCTTGGAAAATTTGGAATCAGCCGTTAAAACTAAAGTAGCCAAAAACTAACTTTAACATTGGTTAATAATAAAATCTATCAGTCAAATCTACTGAAAAACGAATATTGCATGAACAATTTGGGCGAACCTGTAAAGCAGTTTAATCCTTCTATCAAAGCGGCAGCAGCAGCATTCTCAACACAAGTTGCCAGCCAAACTCTACCTAACCTAGACTTCTCTGACACCCAAATCGCCTTTGCGCAAAAGTCAGACGAGGAGCTAAAAAAAAATGGCTTGGCTATTCGGTTTAATGAATAAGCCTTCCTTAGTAAAGATAGGTGCTAAACTTGGACTTAAAGCAGTATCTTGGCAATTACCCTTTGCAGAAATGGCAGTGAAAGCAACCATTTTCCAACAATTTTGTAGTGGCACTACGCTGCTCGATAGTCAAAAATCTATTGATCGCTTGTATGAGCATGGTGTATTTTCTATTTTGGACTATGGAGTGGAAGCAAAAGAAAGAGAGGAAGATTTTAATATCACGATGAATGAAGTGATTCGAGGTATTGATTTTGCTGCGAACAATGTAAGTGTTCCTGTGGTGAGTACGAAAGTTACAGGTATGGCACGTTTTGCACTTTTGGAAAAAATAAGCATGGGACAAGCCCTGACTTCTGGGGAAGAAAAAGAATACGGGAATCTGAAGAAACGAATAGATTCTATTTGTCATGTTGCGAGAGACCGTCAAGTCGCTTTGTTTATTGACGCAGAAGAAACGTGGATACAACCTGCTATTGACGAGTTGGTGGAAGCCATGATGCTGCGTTATAATACTGAACGTCCGACTGTGTACGGCACTTATCAAATGTATCGCAAAGATCGTTTGAACTATTTGGTGGATAGTTACGCGAAAGCCAAAACGAATGGTTACATTCTAGGTGCAAAACTGGTAAGAGGCGCTTACATGGATAAAGAGCGGAAACGAGCCGCAGAAATGGGCTACGAATCGCCGATACAACCAGATAAACAATCTACGGATAGAGATTTCAACAAAGCTATTCAGTTTTGTATTGCTCATTATGAGCAAATCGCATCCTGCAACGCCTCTCACAATAGAATTAGTTGTGAGCTACAAGTTAAATTAATTGATGAAAAAATATTCCACGCAATCATCCACACGTCAATTTTTGCCAATTATACGGTATGAGCGACCATTTGACTTTTAATTTGGCTGCTGCTGGGTTTAACGTAGGAAAATACCTAGTTTATGGCCCAGTGCGTGAAGTGCTACCTTATTTGGTGCGCAGAGCAGAAGAAAACACAGCAGTTACAGGAGATATGAGCCGAGAATATGGCTTGGTGATGCAAGAATGAAACGACGAGGATTAGCTATAGTTCTCGTCGTTTATGACTCTAAAGCACATTAACACTTTTGTCGTAAATTAGTCGTTGCGGCATTAAACGTATATTTACATGATGAGAATTGAAGAAGAAATACAGCAGTTTAATTTCAAAAATATTTACCAAAAATTGCATATCAACGTGTTGTTCACGGCATCTTGGATTAATCAACAATCCAATCAGCAACTAAAGTCGTATAACATCACTTGGCAGCAATTTAATATTTTACGTATTCTAAGAGGTAGCCATCCTAAGCCAGCAACTGTCAAGTTACTTTCCGAGCGTATGATTGATAAAATGTCTAATGCGTCGAGGTTAGTAGAAAAACTTCGGCAGAAAGGGTTAGTGGAAAGAACCGAATGCCCAATGGATAGACGACAAGTGGACGTAAAGCTAACGGATAAAGGGTTAATACTAATCAACGAGGCTTCAGAAAATATGGAAAGTATAAACGCTATTCAAATGAATACGCTCAGTGAACAAGAAGCAGCCACGTTGAACCAGTTACTGGATAAAATGCGCTTCTGAATAAAAAATTTGTCCAAAATCATGTATAGACATTTATTGTCTAAAACATAATTTCAATAAGTGCGTTAAATTGACATGCTTTACCTGATATTTTCAGGCAAGTATAAAAATCATTTTTCAATTTTTAATTAAATTACAAAATTATGAAACAGTTTTTTGCCGTATTTGGCTTATTAGCAGTAATCATGTTTGCAGGTTCTGCGTTCCTCAATGATGCAGTAGTCACTTATAAAGTAGATTTAAACCAAAGCACAGTAGCTTGGAAAGCAGCGAAAGTGACGGGCCAACACAACGGATTCGTAAAGGTAAAGAGCGGTGAATTGACTTTTACGGAAGGTTTGCTTTCTGGCGGCTCCTTCGTGATTGATATGACAAGCATTGATTGTAGCGATTTACAGGGAGAGTGGAAGGATAAATTAGTAGGTCACTTAAAATCTCCTGACTTCTTTGATGTACAGAACTATCCAACTAGCACATTTAATATCACTCGCGTCATTCCTCAAGGCGCTGGACGATACAAAGTAGAAGGTAACATCGAAATTAAGAAATTTAAGAAAGATATTCGTTTCGTGGCAAACGTTACAGAAGATGCAAATAGCGTAAAAGCAGCTGCTACTTTCCAGTTGGATCGTACAGACTTCGAAGTGAAGTACGGTTCAGGTACTTTCTTTGGCAACTTGGGTGACAAGACCATCTATGACGAATTTGATATGACTATCAACTTGGTAGCCAGCAAATTAAGCAAGCAAAATTGATGGTTTAAAATGGGATGTTATTGCATTTATCGCAATGACATCCCATTTTTATTTTGGCTTTAGTTGCTCATATTAGGTCTTTAGCTGTTCAAAACTAAGTTTATGGAGCTCTTCTAGATGTTTGTGCTTTAGGAGTGAGCATTAAACAAATTAATTAATATTAAACTTTAACTAAATTAAAACTCGCACTTCCTTCTCAGTATTCCTCAAATTGAATTAATTTTGTAATATAATCGGATATTCATTCATCTTTTTGTAAACAGGTAATAATTTAGACCTATGAAACATTTGTTACTATTTTTAAGCCTTTTTGTTTTTTATTGTAGCTACGGTCAGAACCGTGATTGTGATCCTGTAGTGTTAAAAGGAAGCGAAGTTTCCTGTATGCGCGGCGAAACACCTACGCAAATAGTTGCCTTTCGTTATGCTGGCAATCAGTGGATACAAATTCCCGTACAGATTGACGAAATGATTGTCAAAGATATTCAAGCCCCTTATGGACCGAACGATTGCCCGTATAAATCTACAGAACCTATTGCTTGGAATGTTTTGTTTTATGCAGACACTAAGACGCACATGGGTGGCGATACTGCTGACCCAAAATTCGATAACGACGATGAATTAGTATTCATGGCAAAAGATGCTGGCGAATTAGCGCCTGCTTCCAGTTGCCCTAATGGTGTAGTACAAAGCACTAAATGTGAAATTAAAGTCAATGACCCACTGGATAACTCCACATTAGGTTACGTCTATGTGTTTCGTCAATCAGGAGGACTAAGCCAAGGAGCTAGTAAAGACTATGTTACACATAACTTCTCTTACGCCAACAACTACAAGCAAGCCTACGTGCATTGCGCTAAGAAACAAGCAGGCGTAAATCCCGAAACAACGACTATCAGGACAGATAATTACGAAATTGCCTTCATTTTTAGATGGGTAGAAACTGTATTGAAAATCTTTGCTGGCAATGCTACTGGTGCAGATATTTTAGACCGCCATCAATTAACTATTAACACCACGGGCTGCGATCAAACCGAAGAAGCTTTCTCTACTAGTGAAGGTGCAATCATAACTGCTATAGATGGACCTGTTCGCGCCATTCGCTCTGTGATGGGTGCTGCGAGTGGACCTTATCTACAAATGACTTACTTGTTTACAGATTGTAAAGTGGATTATGTTATGTATTTTCGCTTGCATCCTGCCAATGGCTTTCATGATTTATTTGATTTTAGCTCCGCAGCCTCTGGCATGAAGTATCATAGCAATCAAAATATGGGCGGTGTGACCATCAATGGTTCACAAGATGCAGTGACCACCACTAATCCTAATCAATGGGAACTCATTACAGGCAATCAAGGTACTATTGTATCTTCGTTTGAGTTCGAAACCGATATGAGTACAGGTACGTTGTCGCAATACGACGCTGGACAAGTGGAAGGAGGCGTTTATGCCTATTACGATGATGCTGGCAATGGTACTAATTTCAAATGCACAGGAGATGGTCAAGCAATAGGTACGAGTGGGTTTCGTTTAAAAACTCAACAATGCACCGACCGTCGCTTCACTTTTGACCAATATCCTGAGTGTATGCCAGGACGAGTAAAAACGTTTACCCAATTTCGTACACATTACATCTTGCCTCCAAACCAAACTACAACCGTTGCTAGTAAGTATGGCTCTTACGCTAAAAATCCACTACAAGGCGTAATCAAAGCTATCGGAAGTTGTAGCCAAACCAGTACAACTTGCGACGATGGTATTCAAAATGGCAACGAAACAGGTGTAGATTGTGGTGGTTCTTGTTCGCCTTGTTCTTCCGGTTGCCTAACACCTACGAGCTTAACTACAACTAACATTACTACAACTAAAGCGAAATTAAATTGGAGTGCTGTAAGTGGTGCAAATAATTATACAGTACAGATCAGAGCAATAGGTGCAAGTGTTTGGACGGTCAGAAGTGCAAGAAGAAACACTTTATCTGTTTCCAAATTACAACCTGGCACTACTTATGAGTGGCAAGTTCGTACTAATTGTGCAAGTGGTTCTAGTGCTTTCTCTGATATTGTCACGTTTAGAACAACGGGGGGAAGTGCGAACAGCAACCTAAATATTGCACAAAGTAACATAGAGTTCGAGCAAGAAGATTCGTCTATTCATCTATACCCTTCACCTGCCAGCGATATATTAAATGTAGAAGCAACAGCAGATATAATACAGCTTTCTATCCTCGACTTGACAGGAAGAGTGGTAAAAAACCATAGCCGCAACACAAACAAATGCTTTGACCTTGGAAATCGCTTCCCTAGCAAGAGGACAATATTTTGTACGTGTTCAAACAAAAATAGAAACAACCACTTTACGTTTTGTAAAGCAATGATAGTTACGTTGAATTGTCGGTTCACCGCCCTTTAAATCTAAAGGGCGGTGAACCGATGAATTGGAAAAATTTAATGGTAGTTTGGGCGGGCAAATGACATAACTTCAATTAGCTCATTACCGTCAATAGCACTGCGACATAGTGTGTGATACTTCCTAACAAAACAAAAATATGCCATATTGCATGGTGATAAGTCCATTTTTCCCACAAATAAAAAATAACACCAATAGTGTAGAAAAGTCCACCCAAACCCAGCAAAATGGAACAAGAAAGTGGCATACTTAATAGGAAAGAGCGACCAAAAAAGACGACTAACCAACCCATCAATAAATAAACTATGGTGGAAAGCACCTGATATTTATAACCCCAAATGATTTTAAAAATAATACCCAACAAAGCTAATCCCCAGATAATACAAAGAAGTGTAATGCCTAAGGAATTAAAATAGTAAGCTAAAATAAAAGGCGTGTAACTGCCAGCAATGAGCAAGAAAATACTAATGTGGTCCAGAATATTGAGCAAATCTTTTACTTTGGGGTGTGTCACGCTATGGTAGAGCGTGGAGGTCGTATATACCATTAGAAATCCAAAACCATAAATACTCGTTCCTACTATGGCAGTTGGATTGCCCTTTAGGGTTGCCATAGCAGTCAAAATTGGAATGGCAATAATACCAAGCACTAATCCGAAACCATGAGATATACTGTTGGCAAGTTCTTGTCGGAATTCCTTATGTTCGTTACTGTTCATGTTCATCATGCGTCATATCCTGTTTGTGATGTGTTACCTTATTTTAAGTATCCAACAAAGATACAACAAGTGGGTTCTAGGAGGTTCATAATTTTGTTATCTTTACATCCATTTGATATTACGGTCAGACAAAAATCAAGTATCTCTTCATGTTTATGATTTAGAAGCGCGATGCAAAGCACGAAGTTTTACATATTTTAAAAAATTATAATATCCTGCCATTACACAAACCACAAAGCCATAATAACCATCCAAAAAACCTAGCTTTAAAATGTACTTTTTTAAAAAATTAAACCAAGGACTCCAGATAATTTTAAAAATACTCGCCTTTTTTCCTGCCTCAAAAGCAGCTTTTGCCATCAAGTCAGTGTAGTAATTCATTTTCTGTACATGTTCGCTAATAGAGGCGTATGAATAATGCAATAAATCACCAGATAGGTGACCAAGCGTAGCACCTGCTTGGAGCAATACGCGCTCGTGTGGATTGGTGTCTCCCCATTGTGCTTTGCGACGGTCAAATAATCTGATTTTCTTATCTGGATACCAACCACTGTGTCGAATCCACTGCCCACAATAATTGTTGAGCCGATTCATTGTATAAGCATCTGCTGACCAGTTGGATTTTAAATTTTGGATGGCTAGTATTAAAGTTTCACTTAATGCCTCATCTGCATCCAAAGAGAGAATATAATCAAAAGTGGCGCACTGAGTAGCGTAGTTTTTTTGTGCGGAATAGTAGTAAAAAGGATGCTCTACAAAACGCACTTTTCGCGCAAGACAAATAGCCTTAGTATCGTCCGTAGAGTACGAATCCACTACCACTACTTCATCAGCGACACTTTGCACGCTATCTAGACAACGTCCTATGTTACGCGCTTCATTTTTAGTGATGATTACTACGCTAATCAATACATTCATACTTTATTGGTTGGGAGCAACTGCACCGTAGGCAATGAAGTATGGATTAAGTAAGTTTTCTTTGTTGTAAAGTAACGGCATTTTAGTTAATTCACTAATTACTTTTCCTCCTGCTTCTTCTACAATAATCTGTGCTGCACCTGTGTCCCATTCCATAGTTGGAGCAAGTCTTGGATAAATATGTGCTTCTCCTTTTGCTACTAATAAAAATTTTAACGAACTTCCTCTTGATACTAAATTAGGCGTATCTAGTTGATTGACAAACGCTTCCGTTTCTAGTGTAAGGTGCGAACGCGAGCAAACTACACCTAAGCCTGAATCATTCATAGTAAATCTTGGCGCTTGTAGTTTCACAGATTCACCGTCAACTATTTGATACGCTCCTTGCCCTTTCACTGCCCAATAAGTTTCTTGTAAAGCAGGCGTATAGACCACGCCCAACACGATTTGTTGTTGATGAATCAAAGCAATATTTACAGTGAACTCTCCATTGCGAGCAATAAATTCTTTCGTACCGTCCAAAGGATCAACTAACCAAGCGTATTCAAAAGACTTACGCTCCTCGTAAGGAATTTCTTTATTTTCTTCAGAGATAATTGGGAATTTGACAGTTAGGTTTTCTAGTCCTTCACAAATAATTTGATTCGCAGCTCGATCTGCTAAAGTTAAAGGAGAATTATCTTTTTTTTGTCTCTACCTGCAATTCTGCTGTGGCATGATAAATATCTAAAATCGCTACTCCCGCACGTTGTGCAATTTGGATAACCTCATTAGTAATTTCTAGCAAATTAATCATAAATTAGTTTTAGATTCAATCAGTACCGATGTTTTGCAGCTTGCTATTTGTAAGTCAATACTCAAAAGCAATTCACTACGCCCCTCAAAGGTAAATAGGATAGTGAAAAATAAAATTTATTCGCTTACTTTTCTAAACCATTTTTCATTTTTGTGGTATTTCAAAAGTTTAATTTTAATGCAACGGAATTTTTATTGTCAACTATTCGTTCAAAGAAATTGTATTGCTTTGGGAAAAGAAAAATAGGTAGTAACTTGCATTGACAATGATAAAATAGCTTTAGAAAAGCAATCAATTACTTACATTTTTACCAAAAAACCTTTAAATTTTGATATAATGGAATCGAAAAGACAACTACAGGTGGCAGAGCTTATCAAGCGACATTTTGGCATGATTTTGCAGCAAGAAGGAACTTACATTTGGTACCCAGCCGCTTGTAACTGTAACAACCTAAAGTAAT
>JAAUTG010000124.1 GCA_012031785.1 Saprospiraceae bacterium
CTTCCCCTACTTTCAACTTGTAATCAAATCTTGAAAGCCAGGTGTTACGTAGCCAGGATAATAATATTCAAAGCCTCTTTCTTGTCCATATTCAATTTCAAGCAACATAGTGTAGTAACCTAGACTGTAATCGCTATAATCAGGGTCATACATCCCCATAATACTGGAAATACTAGTTGCGCCGAGGTCAAAAAAACTGACTGCGATGAGCTTTTCTTGGTCATAAATTTCGCATTCAAAAGTGTTATAAATATTCCGCTCTTGCCTATCCAGTAAAGCATCTGCCAGAGATACTGCAATATCGTTTTTGAAGTTCTCTGCTTTATATTTTTTGTAAAGTAGCTCTTTTGAGCCGTGATAATGGAAGGGCGAATGACGTGGCGAAATGATTTATTTTTTTGAAAGAGTTTGCGCTGTCTCTTTTTTAGGGTGTGCGTTTTTAAGTCTAGTCTTAACCAAAGAGTAGAATAGATACGTTCTCCCATCGTAATAAAATGGCAGGTAAAAATGGTTTGTCCCATTCTGTACCAGCCATTTAATAGGTATTCATCCAATTCATTTGGACTAATTGCACTAGGATATTTTCGTATCGTGAACATGTCAATTGAATTCTTGGTTTTCCTTACTCATGTCGCGCAGTTGGCTATTGGATATTCGCGGTTTGCCCAATGTAGGTACTCCATGCCCGTAGGAGAAAACCCATTTAAAAAGCAAACAGCAACCTACTTAATACCAATTAGTTAGAAACTGCTTTCATCCTATTCATAAACATCGTGGCAACCTGTGGAGAAACTAATTGAATTTCATACGTTTCTCCGTCTGGCATTTTCAGAATGGTATCTTTTGCCTTGAGGGCTTCTGTCGCTTCTATAAAGGCGGTGTTGCTGGATACAATGCTTAAAATACCTCCTTTATATCCAAAGTAGTAATCAGTGCCACTTGGTGATTCCAAATAAATGTAAAGTCGGTCATCCCCTTCTACGTTTGGCATTCTGACCTCAACGTATCCTTTATAAACATAATTAAATAATTCACCTTTGATACTGACTAGTCCAACTTTTCCACCTGTACTGACAAAAGATTGATACTCTTTGTTCCATTTCATCGGTAAATTGCTGAATAAAAAAGTGTGTGGGTTGAATTTTGCTGGCATGTTTAGGGCACCAAGGTTAACTTCGTTTAGAGCTTGCTCAGTTTCCTTATTGATGGGAAAAAGTTCGGCAGCTGCTTTCCTATAAAACATCGGATCTCTGGCAAAGTTAATCAGATTAGTCGCGCCAGCCGAGCGAAAATCTTTCACCATAATTTCTATTAATCTATCAGGGATAATTAAATCAATGGCTGCCATCACTTCTGCTTTGGTTTCATAAAGTTCCATCGCGGAAGTGGAGTCGGTAGATTCTACGGCTTGCGTCTCAATAGTACCAGCAGTTGCCATTTTAATATACTTTAAATCTGTTCCGATATTAAGTTTGCCTTCGGCAGTAATTTTTCCTGTTTTATTACTGAATATTAGCTTATTGCCTTTCCATGCTTTTTCATCCACTGCTTTGAGCGAGTCTGCAAAACGAAGGCATCTGTTTTTCATCATAATTCAGTATTCCTGCCACGGATAGGATGCGGCGGTCTTTTCTGAAAGTGAGTGGCGCAATCATACTAGGATAGATATTTGCCATTTCTTTGCTTAAAAAGAAACCCGTTTCCAGTGGCGTACCCTCTGGGTCTTTAGGGCTGTTGAATTGAATAGATAAATCTTTTTTGTCCCCATTAAATTGCACCCTAAACCAAGGACGTTGCACTAGTTTTTCCGCATTCAATCTTGCAAATCCGTCGAAAGATAATTCTTTATTTTCTGCACTCAAGCTAATCTTTCCTTGAAACTCTGTTTTTAAGTCAATATAAAAACTATCTTCTACTTCCACCATTCCTGTTGCTGTTGTAACAGATGTTTTTTCTTTATAGCTCCCTTTACCAATAGGCTTTCCTTGAATGTCCGAAAATTCTATTTCTTGCTGTCGGTCTCCGATGTTATATTCATAAAACCCTTTAGCTTCATACACGCGCTTGCCCTTAATATTTACAGTCGCACGATTGATGACGTGGTTCTGATTTACGGTGTTTGCTACGATTTTGGCGTTTTCAAGCGTGGTCATCAATGCGTCCGATTTGATGTTGACACGACCACTATCTGGATAAATAAACGCATCGGAAGTTTCGATAAATGGTACACCATCTATTTGCAATTCGTTGATTACTATGTCATAAACTGCGTTTGCCCCATTGAACCGCAAAGAATCTTGGTCAGGATGAACAGAAAGGAAAGCCCCCAACTGTTTAGGGTCGGACTCAAAAAATACCTTTTTTTGCTTCATATCCCATTCAAACTCATTCATTGAAGTTTCATATTTGGTATATGGTAACTCAGTAACTAAAAACTGGTCATTGGCTTTAAAATAACCGTTTTGTCCTTCAAAGTTTACTTTTCCATTTACATTTTTTGTTCTTAATGCAGGCTTATCATCTGCGGCTTTGATGCTAAGGGTAGTTGTGTCCGCCTCCAGTGCGTATGTTCCAAATTGGAACATATTTGAGACCATGAACGCTTCATTCCAGTCAAGTTTACCTCTTCCTCTTACACCTTCTGGCGTAATGATAATCGTGCCGTCTAAGGTATGCTGCTTGAGTTGATAGAGGTTGAAAGGTTCTTTTTCATTTTCTACATACATGCTATCCTTGTAGGGTCGCCAATCAATTTTTACATTTTCGCCCTGCACTTGTGGGAGGTCAGCCGCCTTATCTTCGGTATGTTCAAAAGTGTTGGCACTAGCAGTTAATTGATAAGGTTTAAAAACTATATCTTCAGAATGAAATTTTGCGCCTAAATAACTAAGGTCGCCTTTACCCAATAATCCTTTATTACTCAAGTCAATACCACCGATATAGTTTCCTTTTGCTTTGTAAAGAGGATAGCCTTGTTCAGGCGTTTGGTGCATAAAACCAAGCGATTGGTCAATATCTCTAACGATTAGTTTTTCTTCAAAAGAAGGGAAAATATCAAATGATATCAAACGACCTGCAAATTGAATATCTCTGGCAGAAAAAGAATCTAAATGGTTGAAACTGAACTTATCTAATTCAAAATGAAAAGAATCACGGTGATAAACGCCAGACTGAATTTCTGGTTTTTGATAATATACGTAAGATTTCTGGCGACTTTGGAAACTTGGAAATATTTTGATATCCTCCTTACTTGACTTGTTGGAGGGTGCATCAATCAATAAGACCCCATTTAGTCCCTCTATTCTGGAGTCTATGGCAAGTGCTTTCACTTGACTATTGGCATTCGTCTCGTCTCTTTCTTGAGCAAAGAGTTCAAAATACTTCACTGAATCTAGCTCAATATGATAACGGTCATAATTGAATTTGAATCCTTTTCCATTCAAAATACTGTAACCGGCGTAAAGTTTACCGTCGAATTTCATGTTTCGATTGGCTTCTATCACAACGGATTGACTATCTGGAATAATGGCTACGCGCTGAACAGGGCTAAATTCAATATTTTTAACTCCTGCCAAAGCGATTTCATCCGTTTTCATATTCATGACGCCATTAAAATTCGTGGCTTCAGACAAAATACTTAACCCGTCATAATCCACCTTTTTTTGACTTGCTTTGGCATAGTGCATCAGTTTGTCTTTCACTAAAATCAAAGATTCATCACTATCATAGTCAATAAATCCTTCTGCTACCATTTCATACAGTAAAGTTTGAATACTCTCCTCTGTAAATTTAGTATTAATGCGTTTGGCAATTAGATTCGCATCTATTACGCGCCCTTCGCGTTCAGCAGTAACGGCAATAATAGCAATAGGATTGACGGATGAAATATTTTGCGTGCGCAAGTAGTCCTGCTCGCTGTAATATTGCAAAGATTCAAAAGTGGCTTCTGGACGAACTGCAAAAACTTGTCCTTGCTTACCGATGACCAAAGAATCTTTTGACAGATAAGCTACAATATTTCCGTTTCGATATTCATTTTGTGGCTAGAACTAAAAATGGATTACGGTCACTACCACGTTTGCCGCGCTTGAGTTGTAGTTCTTTTTCGCCAATATTAAAACGAACACTGACAGAAGGGTGGTAAATAGAATCCTGACCGTTGTATATGACTGCTTCCACTTGGTCGCCCACAAGGTTGTCGCCGCGTTTGATAATTACTAATTCTGAACGCCCCCTAAAGAGCAAATTCTTTTCCTGATCATCAAAAATTTCCAACGTAGCTCTATTAGTTTTAGTACCGTAACCATACACGGTTAAACCGTTCAAACGAAAACCTCCTGTAAAGTAAATCCCTTTACCGATGTTGTCAATTTTGAGTACATCTTCGCTGGATTCAAACACAGGAAAAGCGATTTCACCATTTGCTACTTGTCCAGTCAGTTTATCCTGAAATTTACCATCAATTTTTTCATTCCCAAAATAACTGGTATAAGTTAGTTTAGCTTGCCTTACTTCGTAAAGGCTAGTGTTCATTTGGATGCTAAAGGTATCTGGAAACTCTACAAATACCTGCTCATTCAACTCAAAACGGTCATTCCATGCGACCTTTCCTCCCCTACCCTTCCAGAGTTCCAAAGTGGGAAAATAGATGCCTGTGGTTTGTTGAATACGAATACTATCGCCTCGACGAATCGCCATTAAATCCGTCTTGCTGAAATATACATACGGCATATTTGACACGTCATCGTATTCCAATTTATAGTCTGCATTGCGTGCTACCCAATTGCTACCCAAATCCGAATACCGCAAGGTGTTGTTTTTGAAAAATATTGAGAAAAAGCTATAAAATCGGAGTAAGGACGAGTTTTCTTATTCTCTAAATTGCTGAGTATTTTATTTAATACCGTATGCCATTCTAAAAATTGCTTACTGCCGTCCACAGGATGTATTTTGGCAACCATCAAACCTTTCAAGTAATTTTCAAAGAATGGACTTGGAGTCATTCGATAATCTAACATCCTATTGCTAGTAGCAATAATAGTGTCTATTTCTGGCGCAGTAAAATAGGCACTTTTAAATGTTTTTTCAAATTCTACAAAAGTATTTTGCAACACTTCTCTCTTGCTGGCAGTCATCATTACTTCCAGTTGTCCAAGAAATTCAGTGTGATTGACTGAAAACTGTTCAGCCGCCATCTGTGATTGTGCAGCAAAAGGCACCATCCAAGCAAGAAGAAATATAGCAAACAGAGGTCTCATGTTCTTTTACGTTTAAATCCAAAAATACCTACGAATAAGAATAAAGCGCCATCATCAAAAGTGTTAGGTCATTAATTTACAAAAGCCTTACACTCGCTTGAACAAAGCGCAAGCCCAGCGTTCTTTTTGCGCACTACTCAGCAACGAAAATCCCTGTGTAGTTGCCATTTCTTGAAGTGTAGGAATATCTTCTTCAAAAAAACCAGACGTTATTAAGTAGCCATTAGCAGGCAACATACGATATAACGCCAATAAAGACGAAGAAATTACATTAAGGGTAATGTTTGCTAAAATAATGTCGTAGCAACGAGTTTCTAACTGATTAATCATTCCTTGATGTACCCTAATGTGAGGCGTATGATTAATAGCAATATTTTCTAGTGTGTTTTCGTAAGCCCATTCGTCCACATCAATCGCATCTATGCTTAATGCGCCTAGTTTAGCTGCTAAAATTGCTAAAATACCAGTGCCACAGCCATAATCTAGTACGTGTTTATCCTGAAAATCTAACCCCGACATCATTTCCAGCACTTGATAGGTTGTAGCATGATGACCTGTTCCAAAAGCCATTTTAGGTTGTATAATCAACTCGTGTTGCACGTCCTCGAATGGGGTATGAAATACAGCACGTACTCCACAAAACTGTCCCACTTGGATGGGCTGAAAGTTCGATTCCCATACTTCATTCCAATTTTGAGCAGGAATGAAAGTTCTTTCATACTGAAACTGATAATGTGGTACTAAATCTTCCACATACTTTTTCACCTCCCTGTTTTCTGCATGAGCAGGAATATAAGCCAGCAAGGAAGATTCCACTTCTTCAAACGTATCGAAGGGATGTTCACTAAGCAATGCTACTAAAATGTCGCGCATTTCTAGCGGACAACTGATGTTGTATTGAATGTAATCCATAAATTTAACTAATGTTACGCCGTTGTTTATTTGGTTATTTGTTAGGATAATAAGTAATTAAGGTGACTTGATTAGCCTTTAGTTATTCTATGGTAAAGCACCAGAAGATTGAAAAGTAGAATACTAAACCCAATCACCAACTACTCATTAGATGCTGTACATCTCCCAAAACTACCTACTTTTTCTTGAATAAAAGTATAAACTAATTGTCGGTATTCTTCAGGACGTGTAATTACATCCATCACGTGGTCAGAACCCCAGTCTGTATGTATAAATTGAGAGGTGTTTGGATTCAACTGTTCAGCAATATTTACCGATTGTGCAGAGCCTGTCTGAGTATCTCCCTTAGAATGAATCAAAAACACAGGTTCTTTGATATTTTTAGCTATCAGTAGTGGACTTGCTTGCTCATGATTCACGCCAGCACGCATATCAACCGCCCACATGATGGCAGGTGCAATTTTTAAAATTCCTTCGCCGTAGTCTCGCACACCACGCTCAAAAATAGCCGAAGTCCAGTCCTGATAAGGAGAATCTGCTAGGATAAAAGCGACATCTTCATCCAACGCCCCCGCTTGAAGTGCAGTGGCAGCGCCCCAAGATTCGCCGACCCAAGCAATTTGAGATTCACTCAAACCCGATTTTTGTTCCAACCAATTGGACATACTTATCAAATCCAATTTCTCTTTAATACCTGCTGTACCCACGCCCTCTTTGGTCTCGTTGTGCGCTCGGTGATCGTAAAATACCAAATCGCAACCACAATCCCAAAACATATCTGCAAATTTAAGCATACCGCCGCGTGTGCTACCCCAACCATGTGCAAAAACCACCCCACACTTTATAGAATCAGGATTATCAAAATACCAACCACTTAGCACTACTTGATCCTCTCCTACTAAGGTAAAATCTTCGGGTGTACTCAAGTTTTCCATCAACGCATCGTAAGTAGTTCCCCAGTCCTCAGCAATTTGGATTTTAGTTGCTGCTAAAGATGTTTCGCCTGGGTGAAGAATTAATCCAGAAAAAAACCATATCATAGCACCAGTTCCTACAAGTAAAAACAACATAATAACAGCCAACAGTCTTATAAAAAAAAGTTTTGCTCATTGTTCAAAAGATTTCATTGTATTCGGTAAAATCACATCAAAGATACAATAGTTCTTGGCAACCACTATTGGTTAGTTTCAATTTTTGTTGTCCCTGTTCTAAATATTTCTGAATGGACTGACGTTTTGTCACCACCTTTGGTTTAAAAGTGTCATCTAGCCATACTTTTTTTCAGTTTCACTAACAAAACGTCAGTTTTACATCTTGGCATATAGATTGCAAAAAAGGGTAACGTGTCAGATTACATGAACTTGAGCAAAATAAATAACAACAATGGGTAAAATTATAGGTATAGACTTAGGTACTACCAACTCTTGTGTAGCTGTAATGGAAGGAAATGAGCCAGTTGTTATCCAAAATGATGAAGGAAGGCGTACTACTCCTTCTGTAGTTGGATTTATGGATAACGGAGAGCGTAAAATTGGCGACCCTGCCAAGCGTCAGGCAATCACCAATCCACAGCGTACCGTAGCTTCCATTAAACGTTTCATGGGACAGCGTTTCTCGGAGGTCGGACAAGAAGTAGAAAGAACATCCTACGCCGTGAAGCGAGGTGACAATGATACAGTGCGCGTGGACATTGATGGAAGACTTTACACGCCACAAGAAATTTCTGCTATGATTCTTCAAAAGATGAAAAAAGTAGCAGAAGACTTTTTGGGACAAGAAGTGAAGGAAGCAGTGGTAACTGTTCCTGCTTATTTCAATGATTCTCAACGTCAAGCTACAAAAGAAGCTGGCGAAATTGCAGGTTTAACTATTCGTCGTATTATCAATGAGCCTACTGCTGCTGCATTGGCGTATGGTTTGGATAAGCGCAACAAAGATATGACAATAGCGGTCTATGACCTTGGTGGCGGTACTTTTGATATTTCTATCCTCGATTTAGGAGATGGTGTATTTGAAGTAAAGTCAACCAACGGCGACACGCATTTGGGTGGAGATGACTTTGACCGTGTGCTGATTGATTACATGGCAGAGCATTTCAAAAATCAAGAAGGTATTGACCCACGCAAAGATCCAATGGCGTTACAGCGCTTGAAAGACGCTGCTGAAAAGGCTAAAATTGAACTGTCATCTTCTACGGAAACAGAAGTGAATTTACCTTACATTACTGCGGTAGATGGCGTACCAAAGCACTTAGTGCTCAAGATTAGCAGGTCTAAATTCGAGCAACTAGCAGACACCTTGGTGAAGCGAACGTTAGAGCCTTGCCGTAAAGCCTTACAGGATGCTGGTATTAGTAAATCTGAAATCAAGGAAGTAATTCTAGTGGGTGGTTCTACTCGTATTCCAGCTATTCAGCAGGCAGTAGAAGAATTTTTCGGTAAAAAGCCAAACAAGGGCGTAAATCCTGATGAAGTAGTTGCGGTAGGTGCTGCAATTCAAGGTGGTGTATTAAGTGGTGACGTACAAGATGTTCTACTACTGGATGTAACACCGCTTTCGTTAGGTATCGAAACCATGGGAGGTATTTACGACGTAGTGATTGAGTCTAACTCTACCATCCCAACAAAAAAATCAAAGACTTACTCCACTGCTTCTGATAATCAGCCATCCGTAGAAATTCATATCTTACAAGGTGAGCGACCAATGGCACGCGACAACCGTACCGTGGGACGCTTTATTTTAGATGGCATTCCGCCAGCACCGCGTGGCGTACCTCAAGTGGAAGTAACTTTTGATATGGACGCAAACGGTATCTTGAGCGTAAGTGCAAAAGACAAAGGTACTGGTAAGGAGCAAAATATTCGAATTGAAGCATCTACAGGTCTTTCAAAAGAAGAAGTAGCACGCATGAAGGCAGAAGCCGAAGCTAATGCAGATGAGGATCGCAAAGCACGCGAGCGGGTAGATAAATTGAATGAAGCCGATAGTTTGATTTTCCAAACAGAGAAGCAACTCAAAGAATACGGAGACAAACTTTCTGACACGAATAAAGCTAACATCGAAACAGCACTCAATCGCTTGAAAGAGGCACACAAGATGCAAGACCTTTCTGAAATCACTACGTCAGTGGCTGCTTTGAACAACGCATGGCAACTTGCGAGTCAAGATATGTATCAAGCTCAAGCCAATCCAGATGCTGGAGATTTTACCAACGCTAACCAACAAAATGGAGGAGCAGGTAACAACAATAATGGCAGTTCAGGAAAGACTGAAGATGTGACAGACGTAGAGTTTGAAGAAGTGAAATAGTTTTGATTGAATTTAGATAGAACTTTCTGGTGAAAATTCTTATCAAGTTAAAAGGAGTTAACTAAAAGTTAACTCCTTTTTTGTAAAATGTAATCAAAACTAAAAACAGTTCTTAATCGTTACTATATTTGGATGTTTTAGCATATACAACTAACAAATACGTGGGTAGCAACCTAATTGTAGAATATGAACGCAGAAAATTTTACGGACTACTTGAATAACTCAGCATTGTTGTACCAAATGAACTACGAAGAGTTGCGCCAACTAATCGTTCAGTATCCGTTCACTGCAAACTTGCGTTACTTGCTCGCCAAAAAAGCAAACAGGAAATCATCGAGATTACGAGCGTAATCATAAAAATGCAGCTATTCATAGCCCAGACAGAAGGCGTCTGTACCATTACATGAAAGACCCAAAGCAGTTGCCACCATCTACTTTAGAAGTAGAACGACTGGAATTAAAACCTATAGAAGAGTTAATGCTCAAAGAACGAAAAACCGTGCTAATGCCTCTTGAACTTCCTTTAGTAGAGCAAGAAGTAGAGACATTCACGATGCCATTTGAAGTAATCACAGACGAGCAAACGGAAGATGTACCTTCTTTTTCTTGGAATTTTACGCCTTTGTCCCCTACAAATCCAGAATTAAATATATTAGAATCTCCTAGCAGTGAATTAGCAAAGCAACCGTCCTCAACCGTTCCATTCATTTCAGTACCTTCCGATGACCTGCCTCCTATCCATTCTGAAATAACTCCAGAAACGGAGTCACTAGTAGAAGTAAAAAACACGTCAATATCTCCTTCCAAGATTAGAAGACAGCGCTATCAAAAGCCTACTTTATCTTCTATCTTAAACGAGCCATTGGTGCAGGAACAAGAAGAATCAAAATAAAACACACTATCAGAAGTTAGTGTTTTCAAACTTTTTTTCCGAATCAGCCCCTCCTGTACCACAGAGGCAACCAACTGTCCTTCCATATTAAAAACATTACCGCGCGTAAACCCTCTTGCATTGGAAGCACTAGGGCTATCTAAAGCATATAACAGCCATTCATCAGCTCTGAAGTTGCGATGAAACCACATCGCATGATCCAAACTGGCAGCCATTACGTCATTCCATGTTACACCGTGTGGGTGCATAGCAGTTTCTAATAAATTGTAGTCCGAAGCATAAGCCAACACAATACGGTGCGTAGTAGGAGTATCAGGTAAAATCCCATTTGCTCTTATCCAGATATGTCTAAATGGCTGATTTTTAACAGGATTAATGAAATATGGCTTTTCCACAGGTCTAAACTCAATAGGACGTTGCACCGCCAAAGTACGCTGGACATGTTCCGGCAAGTGGTCTTTGTATTTTGCTAACAGTTGTTCTGCGTTCATTAATACGTCAGGAGAAGGAACGTTTGGCATTGGAATTTGATGCTCAAAGCCTTCTTCTTGAATTTGGAAAGAAGCCGCCATATTAAAAATAGCTTTTCCATTTTGAATAGCTACCACGCGCCGAGTAGTGAAACTACCTCCATCTCGCAGCCTATCCACGTTATAAATGATAGGTTTAGTAGGATCACCTGGCAAGATAAAGTAGCCATGTAGCGAATGAACTAACCGTTCTTCAGTCACAGTAAGAATGGCAGCTTGCAACGCTTGTGCCAACACTTGCCCTCCAAATACTCGCTTTGCACCAATCGAATGGCTGACCCCACGATAAATATTTTCTTCAATAGCTTCTAGAGCAATAGCTTCTAGTAATTGTGTGGCTTCCATCATAGGTATTAGTCACAAATTAAAATCTGATAATAAGTTATCTACAAAATAAAATTAATACTTTATTTACTTTTCATTATTTGGTGGTCAAAGAAGGTCTTTTCTTAATCGTCCAAGTAATATAAATTTTGGATACTTCCTCTCCTTTGTCATTATTACCCACAGCCATCATGGTAATAGTTTGAGCATCGTCCATAGCAATCACTTTTTCTACAGTCTCAATCACTTCCTGCCCTTGATGACAAGTAAAAGTGATTAAACTGTTGGCTTTTTTAGTAAATTCTGCACGCACTTGAGAAACCAAAATAGAAGCAGAAGCTCTTCCTTGCAAGGCTAACATGACAAGTATTCCAGTTGCTAACTCTCCTGCTGCACATTGAGCAGCAAAGTAAATAGACCGAAAAGGATTTTTTGTACTCCAACGATAGGGCAAAGTAACAGCAGCGTTGGCTGGAGTGAGTATTTTTACACGAATACCGAAGAACATAGCCCCAGGCAACTTGGTAAACATGAACACAAACTGTTTCCAAGGTGTCAATAAATTACTGATGTATCTTTGTACTTCGGGATGTGCTGGTGTCCAATTCATAACTTTAGCAGAACGATTGATAAATGAAAACTAACGTTTGTCGAGAAAGACCTACATCTGATGAAGAGGATATGACAAAATTATGTAACAACCAGAAAGTATGATTAGTTGAACAATACAACAATACCTTAGGAACTGGTTGTAAATTTTGACAATTTAGAGTGGAGAGTACCCGGAGCGGGACTTGAACCCGCACGACCGCAATGGCCACAGGATTTTAAGTCCTGCGTGTCTACCATTCCACCACCCGGGCTTAAAATGAAGAGGTCTTCACTTTTTGAAGACCTCGCTAGAGCGGATGACCAGGTTCGAACCGGCGACCTCAACCTTGGCAAGGTTGCGCTCTACCAACTGAGCTACATCCGCATTTTGGAAAAGTGACGCAAATATAATCTCATTAAGATTGATTATCCAAACTTTTGTGCATATTTTTTTTATTTTTTATTTCGATGTTGATGGATTGTCATTGGCTGTACTTAAAACAGGTTCGCATTCAGTATATTGTAAACAAGACGCAAAACTTAATCAATCCAGCCACTTATATAATTATTGGCATCTTACGCTTTTATTTTTCTGAGTTTGGGGGTTGTCTCCAAAATTCATTCGTACCAATCAAAGATTGATACGGATGCTTGGTGATGTGTTATTACAGCTGCGAAAAGGTCGCTGGAACTAAATAAGTACGAATGATATTGGACACAGAGTTAGCATATTCAGGTTTACTGGACATGGTAGCCCAGCGTGGGTCTTTTATAAATACATCCCAATTGCGATTGCGTTCTTCCAAATCCTCGAAAGCTAAAAGATAGGTTAAGTAAGGCATATTTTTTCCAGCAATAGCTTTTCCAAAAAAGACAGGATTGAGCTTTACGTCTTTGAATAAAGTAATTTCTTCTTTATCAAACATTTGTATTTTCCTCCTCACCGCATCTTCGCTATACCCCTCGTAAGTGCGCAACTCAAAAAAACGCTGCTTTTCGGTAGGTAGAATCATTTTTGACAACTCTTCAAAGGCTAAGTATAGAGTGGTATCAAATCTGGAATAAACGGCTTTTTCAGGTGCAATAGCATGGTAAGATTGGCTTAACTGACGGTATTTTTCATCCTGCTCTAACTCTAGTACAACTTTTTGGTAATCCTTGAGAGAAGTGTAAGGAATTAATACATAGACTTTAGTGGGTTGGTCGCCAGAAAATTCTCTAAAAACACCCACTCGCTTTACATTATATTGATTAAGTGTAGGAATGAGTGCCTTTTCCAAATAATCATTCAAAAGTTGCTGATTGCTACCAAAGCGAATGGTGTATTCTCTTAGCTCGTACCACTCTCGATCCTGATCTTTCTTTGCAACACTTGTACTTGCAGTAGCAGCTAAAGGGAGTGCCGCAGATAATTTTAAAGCGTCTCTTCTTTTCATTGTTTGTAAAAGTTGGTTGTGAAAATGAATAAATGTGTTTGGTGTTTGGTCTTTGAAGTTGGTCTTTGAAGTTGGTCTTTGGTGTTTGGTCTTTGGTCTTTGAAGTTGGTCTTTGGTGTTTGGTCTTTGGTGTTGGGGAAGTACATG
>JAAUTG010000125.1 GCA_012031785.1 Saprospiraceae bacterium
TCAATCTAGAAAGTCACATTGGCGCATGTAATTGACCCAGCAGCAGGAAGTTATTACATCGAACATTTAACCAATACAATCGCTGAGCAAGCTTGGCAAGTATTTCAAAACCATTTTGCGGCAAAACAAGAGTTGAGCCAAAGGATTTAGTTTTCTAACATCTGACACCGATAGTATGAAAAAAATATTAATCGCAAATCGAGGAGAAATCGCGCTTCGCATTATGCGTACAGCCAAAAGAATGGGAATAAAAACGGTTGCTGTTTATTCAGAAGCAGACCGTCACGCACCTCATGTTCGTTTTGCGGAGGAAGCTATTTTAATTGGTGCTGCTCCATCAGCCCAATCCTACTTAAAATGAATAGCATCATTGAAGCTGCCCAGCGCGTGAAAGCAGATGCTATCCATCCTGGTTACGGCTTCTTGAGTGAAAATGCTGTATTTGCTCAACAAGTAGAAGCTAATGGAATCACCTTTATTGGTCCAAGTCCTTCTTCCATAGAAATTATGGGGAGTAAGTTGGCAGCTAAAGATGCGGTCAAACAATACCAAATCCCAATGGTACCAGGCTTAGAGGAGTCCATTACAGATATTGAAAAAGCAAAAATGGTAGCTGCTGCCATTGGTTATCCTATCCTCATCAAAGCTTCTGCTGGCGGTGGTGGGAAAGGAATGCGTATTGTAGAATCCGCAAATGAGTTCGAAGCGCAAATGGAACGCGCAATCAGTGAGGCAGTTTCTGCGTTTGGCGACGGCGCTGTGTTTATCGAAAAATACATTACTTCGCCTCGTCATATAGAGATACAAGTGTTAGCTGATCAGTACGGCAATACAGTACATTTATTTGAGCGAGAGTGCAGTATCCAAAGACGGCATCAAAAAGTGGTAGAAGAAGCGCCTTCTTCTGTGCTAACGCCTGCCATCCGTAACGCGATGGGTGAAGCGGCGGTAAAAGTAGCTAAGGCTTGCAATTATCGTGGGGCAGGAACTGTAGAATTTCTACTGGACGCAAATTCCAATTTTTATTTCTTAGAAATGAACACGCGCTTGCAAGTAGAACATCCTGTCACAGAGATGATTACAGGCATTGACTTAGTGGAGCAACAAATCCGCGTGGCAAGGGGGGAAACGCTTGCTTTTCAACAATCCGATCTGCGCATTGAAGGTCATGCGGTCGAATTGCGCGTGTATGCAGAAGACCCTCTCCATCAATTTTTACCCAGCACTGGACGCTTGGAAGTTTACCAAACGCCGCACGGCGAAGGTATTCGTGTGGACGATGGGTATGAACAGGGGATGGATATTCCAATTTATTACGACCCGATGATTGCTAAATTAATTGCTTATGATAAAGACCGTCCAGCAGCTATTCAGCGTTTGCGTCAAGCCATTGACCAATATAAAATAGAGGGTGTTGCAACGACTTTGCCCTTCGGCAAGTTTGTTTGTGAACATGAGGCTTTTTTAATGGTACGTTCGACACGCATTTTGTGAAGCAATATTATTCGCCAGAGCTACTGCTGCAACATCAAGCTAAAGAGACTAAGTTGGCTGCGCTTTTGGCAGTAAAACAATACATGGAACAACAACAGCAGTTGCAAGTCGTAGCTTCTAGGATATCTAAGTGGGAAAATCGTCGTTAATGCTACTTTTGCCGTTATCAGATAGTTTTTTGGATTTTAGTACAAAATTGACCTATCTTTGGTAGTATGAAAAAATTACCTGTTGGCAGACAAAATTTTGCGGAGATCATCAACGAAAATTTGTTGTACGTGGATAAAACTCAGCAAGTATATGAGTTGATTCGAGAAGGTAAGCTATACTTCTTGGCTCGTCCACGCCGATTTGGAAAATCATTGCGTAGTTTCGACATTATACTACTTATTTAGTGGTCAAAAGGAACTTTTTAAAAACTTATATCTAAGAACTTCCACCGATTATGATTTTAAATCCTACCCTGTACTTCAATTTAATTTCGCGGATTTTGGGTTGAAAAATAAGCATTTGGAAAAGGAATTAAGTCATCAGTTGCAGGGCTATGCTCAAGAATATCATATTCAACTGAAAGACATTTCTCTTGCTACTCCATTCAAAACTTTGGTACAAGCCATCTCAAAGCAACACGGGAAAGTCGTTATCTTGATAGATGAATATGATAAACCTATCGTAGATTTCTTAACAGATATAGCGCAAACCAAAAAGAATCAAGAGATATTACGAAACTTTTTCTCTCCCCTCAAAGGGCTAGAAGCGCAAGGTCATCTACGTTTTTTATTCATCACAGGCATCTCAAAATTTAGTAAAGTAAGCCTCTTTTCGGACTTAAATAATTTGACAGATTTGACAATGCACCCTTTGAGTAATGACTTACTAGGCATCACGCAAGAAGAACTGCTACATTATTTCGACCCTTACATTGAACAAGTGACGTTGAATTATCCTTTCCCCAAAAGCGAGTTGCTGCAAGAAATCAAACGTTGGTACAATGGCTACTCTTACAATGGAAGCACTTTTCTCTACAACCCTTACTCGCTGCTATCTCTTTTTTCTAGTCGAGAATTTAAAAATTATTAGTTTGCCACTGGAACACCTACTTTTTTAGTCAACACCTTATCAGGTTTAGAGCGTGGGCAAGTAGAAGAATTTATCAATCAACTGCAAATTATTTTATCTGACCTCAAGTATAATTGGCAACCTCCCAAACCGTTCAAGACGGAAGCCGAATTATTCAAGATGTGGGAAGGCTATTTTCATGCCATCATTTATTTGGTGATGTCTTACATCAATGTTTATGTGCAAGCCGAAGTGCTGCATCACAAAGGGCGTTTAGACTTAATAGCGCAAACAGATGATTACCTATATTTGATGGAGTTTAAGCTGGATGGGCGAGTGGAGGACGCGCTAGAGCAAATCAAACAGCGAGCGTATTTCATGCCTTATCGCAATAGTGATAAAATCATATTTCTGGTAGGTATTAATTTTTCCAAAGAAGAACGCAACGTGGATAGTTGGGAAGCACAACGTTGGCAAGCAAGCTGAACAAAAAATAAAACATCCGAAACCAGTATGTCAATTCAAGATGGTAAAAATTAATCGCTATGTTTTTATTTACTTTTCTATCATAAGAATCGAAAAAATAGCTTAGTATTGCGCCATCGAAATGAAACAAAACAAAAATACAACACAAACAATACATGGTTCACGCAACAGATACTTCCAAGCTCTGTATCCATACCATTACTACCAAACCCTGGCGTTTGGAAGAAGCCTTAAATCAATACGCCGCTCAACAAATAAGAGGCATTAGTATTTGGCAGGATGCTATTCAAGAAATGGGTGCAGTGAAGGCTGGCGACCTAGTACGCCAATATCCAATTGAAATTGTCTCCTATGTACGTGGAGGTTTTTTTCCTTCTATTGATGCTAATGCACGGCAAGTCGCTTTGGACAATAATAAAAAAAATGCTAGAAGAAGCTGCTGCCATGGGTGCCCCTATGCTGGTGCTAGTATGTGGTGCAGAACCTAAAATCGCCCTCCACGAATCCCGTCAGCAAATACAAGCAGGCATTGAAGCTATTTTACCTTATGCACAGTCGTTAGGGGTCAAACTAGCAGTTGAGCCGCTTCATCCAATGTATGCAGACACACGCTCGGCTATTAATTCCTTAAAGCAAGCCAACGATTTAGTAGAAGCTATTGATTCGTCGTGGGTAGGCGTAGCAATTGATGTTTACCATCTTTGGTGGGATGATAATTTGGAGGCAGAAATACAGCGTTGTGGTACATTACAAAAGATTTTTGCCTTTCACATCTGCGATTGGAAAGTCCCAACTACGGATATGTTGCTTGATAGAGGCTTGATGGGAGAAGGTTGTATTCCTGTCGCTCAAATCAAAAGATGGGTGCAACAAGCAGGTTTTAACGGCTTTGATGAAGTAGAAATTTTCTCTAATCACCATTGGAGCAGGAATCAGCATGAATTTCTAAAAGACATTGTGTCAGCTTATAAAAATCTTTGACTCAGCCTGCGGATTATGAATTTAGCACCTCAAAGAGATTCATTTTGGAGTGAAAAACGCACAAATACACAACAAAAATAATTCATTAACAAGTGCTTGTTGACCATAAACCATAAATTATTTGTTGTCAATAGCGCATCGAAAATCCAACTTATGCAACATAATATTGGTATTATTATGAATGGGGTTACAGGAAGAATGGGAACAAATCAACATTTGTTACGCTCTATTGATGCCATTCGCAAGCAGGGTGGCATAAAAATCAGTGCTTCCGAAACGATTATGCCAGACCCTATCCTGATAGGGAGGGACGCTTCAAAATTAGCACAACTTTGTGCAATAACGGGCATTGAGAAAATGACTACCAACCTAGAAGAAGCACTTGAAGACCCTTACAATAGTGTTTATTTCGATGCACAAGTGACAGGGCAGCGACACGCTAGTGTTAAAAAGGCTATTGAAGCAGGAAAGCATATTTACTGCGAAAAACCCTCTGGAACTTCAGCCGCAGAAGCATTGGATTTATATCATTTGGCGCAGCAAGCGGGTGTGAAAAATGGGGTAGTGCAAGACAAACTTTGGTTGCCAGGCTTGCGTAAAATCAAGCGACTGATAGAAAATGATTTCTTTGGTCAAATTCTTTCCATTCGTGGAGAATTTGGATATTGGGTGTTTGAGGGACACAGTATTCCCGCCCAACGTCCTTCTTGGAACTATCGAAAAGAAGATGATGGTGGCATCATTGTGGATATGCTTTGCCATTGGCGCTACGTGCTAGATAATCTTTTTGGAAAAGTAAAAGCCGTTTCTTGTATAGGTGCAACTCACATTCCAGAACGTATAGACGAAAAAGGAAAATCATATCCTGCAACTGCTGACGACGCTGCTTACGCCACCTTTGAGTTAGAAGGCGGTGTGATTGCACATTTCAATTCTTCTTGGACTGTGCGGGTACGGCGCGACGATTTGTTGACGGTGCAAGTAGATGGTACTAAAGGTTCAGCAGTAGCTGGTTTAAGAGAATGCTATATTCAGCATTATGGCAATACACCAAAACCAGTTTGGAATCCTGATATTCCGCAACCCATTAATTTCTTTTCCGATTGGAGTCGAGTGCCTGAACAGGAGCCTATGGATAACGCGTTCAAAGTACAGTGGGAATTATTCCTGCGCCACATTGTGCTGGATGAGCCGTTTCCTTGGAGTTTATTAGAAGGCGCAAAGGGCGTACAACTAGCCGAAAAAGGACTAGAAAGTTGGTCAAAACGCGCTTGGGTTAATATTGATGAACTTGTTTGATTAGTCAGATAATAGATTGGTTATTTGTTGAGTTGAAACAACCAAGAAGATTACTTCCAACTTAAAATCAATTCAACAAATGACCATCAAAGAAAATACACATTAATTATGAAAAAAATAGCGTTAATCACAGGAGGTAGTCGAGGGATTGGCTTAGGCATCGCGCTTCATCTTGTGCGAGAAGGATGGAATTTGGCTATTAATGGAATGAGAGATGAATCCGAAGTTACTGTTTTGGAAGAACTTCGGTCGTATGGAAAAGAAGTAATTTATTGCCAAGGCAGCGTGGGAGAAAGTACCGCCCGAAAAATGATAATAGAAAAAGTGATTCATCATTTTGGATACCTTAACGTATTGGTAAACAATGCTGGAATAGCACCAAAAGTACGCTTAGATTTGCTCGAAACCACAGAGGAAAGCTATGACGAGGTCATGGATACCAATCTAAAAAGCGCGTTTTTTTTATCGCAGTTGGCAGCTAATGAAATGGTGAAATCAAAATTGGAACACCCTGATTTTCAAGCAACTATTGTAAATGTGTCATCTATTTCTGCCACAGTAGTTTCGACTAATAGAGGAGAATATTGTGTTTCTAAAGCAGGATTGAGCATGGTGACACAACTTTTTGCCACTCGATTGGGCGCGGTAGGCATTCCTGTCTATGAAGTACGACCAGGCGTAACCTATACAGACATGACTGCTGCGGTAAAAGAAAAATACGATAAATTAATTGGAGAAGGGCTATGCGTTACTCCACGTTGGGGTTATCCCGACGATGTTGGAAAAGCGGTGGCTTCATTGGTGCGTGGTGATTTTCCTTACTCTACAGGGCAGGTAATTATGGTGGATGGTGGATTGACCGTTCCAAGATTGTAATACAACTTGCTTTTTGTGATTGGCTGTTTGCGCTGGTACAACTATTCTGAATAACCTCAATTGACAGATGCAATGCGAAAATCTTGTAAAAAACGAATAGCCAAATGCAAATAGCGAATTACATGACATTAATTATCATACAATTAACTCCTCTAAGTTGTTATCAGGACAATTGATACGAGATTTAAACTAATAAAAATATGAAAAATAGAAATATACTTTGGGTAGTTTGTTGTGTGGTGATGGGTATAACTATCATACTCACTTTCACGCCATTAGTAATCCCACAAGGTGTTCGTGCACCAAGATGGTTAGGTATGCCTTACACGCTTTGGATGGGTATTGTAGTGAGTTTATGGATGGGAGTATTAGTGTTTTTAGGTACTTTGGTGCATCCTGGTAAATCGCCACAAAACTAATTACTCTAGCAAGTTGTTTGATGTATTAATTTTACAACGCCATAATTTTAACTCAAATTGTCGTATTACGCACATCCAACTGCCATCATAGATAGTGGCGCAACTATTGGAGAAGGTACAAAAATTTGGCATTTTTCTCATGTTATGTCACAAGCAATTATTGGCAACCAATGTAGCCTGGGACAAAACGTGTTTGTCGCTAACCAAGTGATATTAGGGAATAACGTAAAAGTGCAAAATAATGTATCTATTTATGAGGGCGTTATTTGTCAGGATGATGTTTTTTTAGGTCCTTCTGTGGTGTTTACCAACGTCATCAATCCACGAAGCGCAATTAGTCGAAAGGCACAATATCTTTCTACACACGTAGAACGCGGTGCGACGCTTGGTGCCAATGCCACCATTGTGTGTGGAAAACGCATTGGAGCTTTCGCATTTATTGGTGCGGGCGCAGTAATTACTAAAAATATATTACCTTACGCCTTGGTAGTGGGCAATCCTGCTCGACAAATTGGATGGATGAGTGAATTTGGGCATCGTCTTTGTTTTGATGCGAATCATATTGCCATCTGCCCCGAAGAAGGTTCAACTTACAGATTAGAGGATGGACATGTTTCAAAGTCAAAATAATTCGCCAGTTCGTTTTGCTGTGTTAGGTTACGGACGAATTGGTAAACGCCACGCAGAAACTATAGCAGACAATCCTGAAGCACATTTGGTAGCAGCCTGCGATGTATTACCAATTTCAAGGCTGGAAAATTTACCGCCAGATATATTGTTTTTTCATGCGCTGGACGACTTATTGCGAGCAGATTGCGAAGTGGATGTCGTGAATATTTGTACCCCCAACGGATTACATGCCGAACAAGCCATACAAATATTAGAAGCTCGCAAGCATGTCGTGATTGAAAAACCAATGGCACTTACAAAATTAGATTGTGAGCGCGTCATTCATAAGGCGTTGAACGTATCTCGCCAAGTTTTTTGCGTCATGCAAAACCGCTACTCGCCACCAGCCGTTTGGCTAAAACAGTTAGTTGATACCCAAAAGTTAGGTAATATTTATTTAGTAGAAATTAATTGTTACTGGAACAGAGACCATCGCTATTATTTTCCAGATGGACAAAAGCACGCTTGGAAAGGAACAAAACAATTGGATGGAGGTGTTTTTATTCACCCAAATTTGCTCATTTTTATAGATATTTTTATATTGGATTTTTTGGAGATATTATTTTTTATTTCAGGTAAATTTTTAAAATTTAATTCCAAAATTGAAACAGAACTAGAAGATAATGGTATTTTACAATTCGAACTGCTGCGCGGTGGTTTAGGGAGCTTCACCTATAGCACTGCTTGTTGGCATAACAATTTTGAAAGCACTTTAACCGTAATTGGCGAGAAAGGAACAATAAAAATTGGTGGACAATACATGGAGCGAGTAGAATATTGTCAGGTTGAGCATTATGAAATGCCAGTCTTACAACCCACTAATCCGTCCAACGAATATCGCGGATATGTGGGTTCTGCTGCTAACCATCAGTACGTAATTCAAAACGTGATTGACGTGCTACGAGGGAGAGAAACCCCAACTACGAACGCTTTAGAGGGAATGAAAGTGGTGGATATTATCGAGCGAATGTATCAAGCTGGAATCGCTTAATATATTCGCTCGGAGCTAAAGACCAACATACTATTTCATATCTCTCATCCGCCACTAATTTGTGCAGCAGCTTGATTATAGACTGCGGCATTTTGGCTATCACCCATCTTTTCATAAATTTGAGCGGCTAATTGATAACCTTCCCGAAATTTATTATTGTACTTTACACTCTCTTTAGCATATTCTAATGCTTTGGAAAGGTTATTTCTACCTTCTTCGATAATTCCTAAATAGTAATAGGCTACCGAATTGCGGGGTTCAAATTCTAAAGAATTAAGTAAAAGTTGCTCTGCTTCCGCTCCTTCGTTGGCACGTAAGTGATAAAGCGCAAGTAAATTGATGGCTTGCAAGTTTTCAGGTTCTATCGCAAGGGTTTTTTGAGCAGCTTCTTTTGCTTGTGGTAATTGGTTGAGCTGCATATAACATTTTGCCAACTCCGCAAAAGCTACTTCGTTACTAGGTGATTGTTGCACTTCTTGGGTTAAAAGTGTTATTGCAGTTGCCCAATCTTGGTTTTTTGCTGCCTGCACTCCTCGATAAGCAAGATCATTCTCACTTTTCATAATTGCTAGAATTGGCACTTTATTGGCTTTGATAGCATGAATAGTATTGTGAGAGGGAGGCCAGTTGCCTTCTTTGAGATAGGAGCCAGGTATGAAACGGGAGGCAAACAAACCATAATTCCAGTTGATGTTGTGCCGTTCTCTGAATCGAACATATCCTGTTTTAACTTTGCCTTGATAACGCTTTTTAGCATACTTGTCCAGAGCGTCCGAAAAATTAGAAACAATAATTACGGTATCCGTCATGTTCGGTCCAATAATACCTTCTTTTTCCATCCAGTCCAATCCTTGTTTTACAGATACACCCCAATAATCAGTTTCATATTTTCCAAAAGCTCCACTAATACCACCGGCTATTGGATTGAAATAAATATATGGATAATTGGGATTGCGCACAATGAACGTAAGTGGCTCTAGCAGTAAGGCTGCTAAAATAGCAACACTTCCTATCAACAGGGTGCGTTGTTGTTCAAATACAGAAAATAAAGTATTCCAAGTAATTGCCACCAATGCGACCAAAGGTGGATAACTGAATAAAAGGTGTCGCCAACCATCGTAGAGGGTAGAACCTTGTGCAATAACAAAAATAATAGGGAAAATAAATCCAAACAATGCCATGAACAGATAAAAAGGCGTATGCTGTTGCCAAATACGCTTGAGCAATACAAAAAATAACGCTCCACCTGCCAATATATACAAAGGCAAAGTGTTGAGCAACCAAGTTGGCAAATAACTTGGAGGAGCTTCGTTCCCAAAAATCATTTTACCGTTGAAAAGCATCTTGATTCCCACTGCGAATTTAGTGAAACCTTCTAATGCTTCTGGGATATGATTAATTGGGTCCGTCAGTCCGTAGGGCCACGAAAGCGTGCCTAATCCCAAGCCACCGATAATAGGTATTAAACCCAAGCCAGCGTACTGGAGCATGGTCAGCGAATTTTTCCAAATACCTTGAATGCCATATTGTAGCAAGAATGCCAGACCTACAAATAGCCCCAAATAAGCTACTAAAATCAAACCACCAGCGCGAATACCAAAAGCAATTGTAATACCCAAGGTTAAGCCCAGTAGCGTTTTCCAAGTCGGTTTGGGAAGTGTTTGCAGCAGAACTGCCATGTAGTACAATGCGATAATATAGCCTGTGGCAAAGGGAATATCTTTAGGATTCATAAGAGAATGCCCTAAAATCTAGGGGATAGAAAAATAAACCAAATCGCAAGACATCCAGCACGCCACCCCCCTAATTGTTTGGCAAATAATCCTGTAAAAATCATAGCAACCACGCCAAAAAGGGCGTTGAGTAAGTGACGAACATGGTGGTAGTTCCAATCCGTATTTTCGTACCCCAAGGTTTGGTTGATGCTGGCTGCGGTCAATTCAAACAAACCGCCATATATTTTAATCACGCCTCGATCCACATTGAAGCAAGAAGTATCTTGCCCCATAGAGCTGTAAAAACTAAGAATTTTATCAGAATAATGGTTTTGGAAAAAATCATCCCCGTTCATACCACTCCCCAGTGAAAGGAAAAGTGTTAGCAACAGCACTGCTCCGCTACTTCCCCAAAATAGACGTTGCCAAAGATATTCTTTTTCGCTAGTGACTGGTCGGAATACCAACTTTGAGGAGTATTGCTTTTCAGCTTGCACTTTCGCAGTAGCAGTAGTCACTACCTTTGATGCACCCCTTTAGCTATCGGTCTATTATTCCCTTTCTTGGCAGGTTTTTTAGCCATAATTTATTCTATGATTAAAGTTTAGTTTTTTATTTTAACTTGGTAGCTACAATGTAGTTGGAAAGTCCAGGCAGTTTAATCCCTACTTTCTTGAGTAGTCTAGCCAATTGATAGTCCCAAACCAATATGCGCTTCATCCAAGCCGCAGCAGCCTCACTGCCGTTCCATGTCACTAAGCCTGTCGCGCTTTCTTTTTGCCCTGCTAAGCGTTCTTTGAGGGTTTGCAAAGCCCGTATTGGCAGTAGAGAAGCAAAGAAGTAACCTATATCATTTTTCCTCATGCCTGCTTGACGAATAGAGGCTTCAAGAGAGGCGTTATTGTATCTTCTGAAATGCCCTAAAAAGACATCATGTGACATAAATAATCCTTGGAAAGCAGGAACAGTGATAAAAAATTTAGTTTGTGGGTTGATGTAAGGTTTGCTCAATAACATTTGCAAGAACAACACATCATCTTCAATGTGTTCAATTACATCCAACAGCAGCACAATATCAACAGATGCTGGAGCAGATTTTAGTTCCATATCTTCTAAAGTGGCAAACACTTGTATAGGTGTCTTTCCAAATTTTGCCCTCAATAGCTCCAAATCTGTTGCTTCAAACTCAATGTCAATGGCATAAAAACTACATTGGGTATAGCGTTCACTAAGTTTTTCTACAAAAAAAGTATCTCCGCACCCCACATCTAGGACAGTTAATGCTTTTCTTTGGTCAAAGTGATCCTGAATAACTTGATCCACTACCTCCAAACGCGCTAATTCCCAAGGATGTCTAACGATAATTTGCCTTGCTCTTGATTCTCTTAAATCCATAAATGTAAAAATTGCTGTAAAAATAAAGAATATTGTAAATATTTCGCTGTTTTACTTTTGTTTTGTGTGGATTTGAGTTCGAGATAATGCGATTTAATTCCTTTATGCCCCTCACAAGGTGTTGCAAATTTGAATTGTAAAGCACTTAACATCAATATTGACCTCAATTTAATATTATATCAAAATACTTTTAAACATTAAAAACATATCATGGCAACTATTTTTACGCGCATTGTAAATGGAGAAATTCCTAGTTACAAAATAGCAGAAACAGACCAATACCTTGCTTTTTTAGATATTTTCCCACTCGTAAAAGGGCACATATTGGTGATTCCCAAACAAGAAATTGATTACATCTTTGATATGGAAGATGCTTTATTGGCAGGCTTAATGGTCTTTTCTAAACAAGTTGCAAAAGCACTAAAAGCAGCTATTCCTTGCGAGCGTATCGGTGTTGCAGTCATTGGTTTGGAAGTTCCTCACGCTCATATTCACCTTGTTCCTATGAACACGATGGGCGATATTAATTTCACTAAACCCAAATTACAACTTTCTCCTTCGGAACTAACAGACACGGCAGAAGCTATCAAAAAATTCATCTCTTAGTATTTTAAAATCAATTACTTATCAAAAATAAGCCATACAACATGAATAAGAACAATCCACTAGAATTTGGCACTGTATGTGCAAAAGAATTTAAAGAAAATCGTACTACTGCACCTCATGTTTTACCCATTTATGCGACTTCTTCTTTCGCTTTCGAATCCCTTCAACAAGGAATAGATGTATTTACGAAAAAAGAAGAAGGGCATATTTATGGGCGTTTTGGTAATCCTACTACCGATACAGTGGCGCGCAAAATAGCTGCGCTAGAAACTCATCAGTTGAATATAGATGCCGAAGCTATACTATTTAGTTCTGGAATGGCTGCCATTTCTACCTTGATGCTGGCAACTTTGCAAGCAGGAGACAAGGTACTTACTCCAGCTAACATCTATGGCGGTACTATTGAGCTAATTAATAAAGTATTATTGCCCCTCCGTATCGAACCAGTTTGGGCGGATTTGAACGATTTGCGGCAAGTGGAGCAGTTGTTGCAACAAGATTCTACGATTAAAATGATTTATTTTGAAACCCCTGCCAATCCACTACTAGCTTGTGCGGATATGGCAGCTATTTCCGAACTTGCACATCAGTATGAATGCATCGCGGTGGTGGACAACACTTTTTGTACGCCCTACATTCAACAGCCTTTAAAGTTTGGGATAGACTTCGTGGTACATTCTACCACAAAGTACCTCAATGGGCATGGTAATTCGGTGGCAGGCGCAGTAATCGGCAAAGATATTGCATTTATGAAATCACGCCTATTCCAAACGATGAAATTAGTAGGCACAAATTGTAATGCTTGGGATGCTTGGCTAATATATAATGGATTAAAAACACTAGAGTTACGCATGGAAAGACACAGTAGTAACGCCATGCAACTCGCCGAATATCTTGAAAAGCATCGAGCTATTGCGAAAGTATATTACAATGGGTTACCTTCTAATCCTGATCATCTTTAGCAAAAAACAAATGCGCACATTTGGCGGCATACTAGCTTTTGAACTACAAGGAGGATTAGAGGCTGCTACAACTTTTGTACAACAACTTCAACTTTGCACACTCGCGCCTACTCTAGGCGACATAGACACGCTAATTATGCACCCAGCTAGTATGTCAAACGCTTTTGTAGCCAAAGAAGTCCGCGAAGCGCAAGGCATCACCGATGGATTGATTCGTATTTCCGTAGGAGTAGAGCATATTTCAGATATTTTAGCGGACGTAAGTCAATCCCTAGAAGGGCTTTAGAATAGCCGTTCAGTTTGGTTTTCGATACCTAAAATCCTCCAAAGTAGAGTAACCCATCACCATTATTATTGCAAAAAAGCGAGTGGAAATAGTTGATATTAAAATATTTTTCTACTTTTGCAACAGTGATATTGT
>JAAUTG010000126.1 GCA_012031785.1 Saprospiraceae bacterium
TGATAGTAGGATAACAGCTTCTGTACCCTTCGTCAATCATGTGCTAGAACCTATATTCACAGGTAAAAAAAAGTGACTTCACTACTTGGCGAGCTACTAGAGAAGCCTATCAATCTTTCTGTGCTTGGCTAAATACAGAGTCTGCCGCAATTACCTTTGTGCAAAAATGGCAGCAAACAGGCATTAGAAATCGCTTTATATTTTATGTATTCGATAAAGTCATTTTTGAAAAAAACAAATATTTCAACCAACATAGTGTTTTGGGTAAAGCTGCCAGAACTATGCTACTCCAGTGGGAAAGCGAAGACCCAAAAGTACGCGCACTATGGCAACAAATGAACCAATGGGTATATGATGGATTTGAAACTACCTATCGCAATTTGGGCGTGACTTTCGATAAACTCTATTACGAATCCAACACTTACTTGCTAGGTAAAGAAACCATCGAAAAAGGCTTGGCGCAAAATGTGTTTTATCAAAAAGACGACCAATCCGTGTGGATTGATTTGACGGCTGCTAAACTTGACCACAAAATTGTCTTGCGCAGCGATGGCACTTCTGTTTACATCACCCAAGATATTGGAACTGCCCAACTTCGCTACAATGACTTTGGGACTAACCGTATGGTATATGTGGTAGCTGACGAACAAAACTACCACTTCCAAGTCCTGTTTGAAACCATGAAACGCTTAGGCGAACCTTATGCCGATGGTTTATACCACCTCTCTTACGGTATGGTAGATTTGCCGACAGGAAAAATGAAAAGCCGAGAAGGTACAGTAGTGGATGCCGACGACCTGATGGCAGAAGTCATTAATGAAGCGCGGAAAAATGCGGAAGAACGTGGCGAAATTATTGAACTTACTCCAGCAGCGCGCGAAGCCATCATTCAAAAAATTGGTATGGCTGCCCTCAAGTTTTTCATCATTAAAGTGCAACCCAAAAAGCGCATGATTTTTGACCCCAAAGAATCAGTGGATATGCAAGGACAGACAGGTCCTTATGTACAAAATGCTTATGTGCGCATCCAGTCTATTCTGCGCAAGGCTGGAGAACTTTCCGAACAAATTACTGATTATACAAAACTGCAAGCCGCTGAAAAAGAAATGATTAATAAACTTTACGCTTATCCAAATAGTATTGCCATAGCTGCCCAAAATTATGACCCATCGGAAATTGCTAACTACTGTTACGACCTTGCCAAATCCTTTCACAAATTTTACCACGATTTCTCTATCTTGCGTGCAGAAAACGAAGGCGCTAAACAATTCCGTTTGCTCCTTTCCAAAGCGACCGCCAATGTGCTTTCGTCAGGGATGAAGTTGCTGGGAATTGAAATGCCAGATCGGATGTAAAAGTGTTTAACCACTAAACTTTGTATGATGCGTTTCCAAATTGATAAAATGCTTGAAATTGCTCAACTTGTTAGTCAATTGCCTATTATTGAGCATGTTAAAGATTTGTTTAGCGCAGTAGAGGAGGTCAGACCAATACCTGAAAGTATTGAGCAACGCATTATGCAAAAGTTTAGGTTAGATTGGAATTATAATTCCAATGCTATCGAAGGCAATCAATTAACATACGGGGAAACATTATCCTTCTTGATGTACGGCTTGACCGCCAAAGGCAAGCCTTTCAAAGATCATTTAGACTTAAAAGGGCATAACGAAGCGATAAATTATTTGTTGGAGCTTGTTGCGGATGGGCGCGGTTTGACAGAAACAGACATTAGGCAGTTACATCGCATTACGCTAGTAGAGCCTTACCAAAATACTGCGATGAGTCCCAGTGGTCAGCTTACGAAAAAAACGATTCAAATAGGGAAATATAAAACTTCTCCTAATCATGTAATAACTCAGACGGGAGAAATCCATTATTATGCTACACCCGAAGAAACACCAGGTTTAATGAACGATTTGATGGATTGGCTTCGTCGAGCAACCTACCAAAAAGACATTCATCCTGTTGTCATTGCCGCACTTTTTCATCACAGCTTCACGATTATTCATCCTTTTGACGATGGCAATGGTCGTCTTGCTAGAATTTTAATGAATTTAATTTTACTTAATCATCGCTTTTTGCCCGTAATTATTCCAAAAGAAGAACGCAATATCTATTTCGATACTCTCGCTAAAGGTGATTCAATGATTTTGAACCTTTTATCACTTATATAGCAGAACGTCTTGTTCATTCTATGAAAATATACCTCAGAGGAGCAAACGGTGAAAGTATAGAAGAACCTGACGATTTAGATAAAGAAATTGCACTTTTAAAGGCGAGTGTAAACAAGAAAGTCTTAAATTATGAAACTAGAAACGCAGATACCAAACTGAAAGCATGGAAACAAGTCATTTCAAAAGTGATTGAAAAAGTGAACCAGCGGAGTATCTCTTTACAAGATTTATTTTATCTTTATGAGGTAACTACTTCTTTCCCTGATATTTATTATATGGAAGAAGCGGGAGAATACCATCATGATTTTACTTTTGATAAAAATGGAATTTTAAAGAACTGGGTAGATTACTTTATCTCTGATACTTTCCGATTTACAGAGCGCTGGATTGTTTATGAGCATAGTATTATAAATTATCTCGAAAAAGGCAATTTTATTGATATATTCCGCATCAATTTCCAGTTTAAGGAACACAAAACTCAAAATTTCAGCGTGGAAGCCCATCTCCAAATTCATTTTGAAGAAACTAAATACTCCCTAATTTCGTACCAAAATCCTACAAAGATAGAAGCTAAGTTAACCAAACGATATGGCGAGCCTTTTACCAATGAGGAAGCCTACCAATTTGCTACAAGCCATGTAAAGGCAATTGTAGATGCAATTAAAGAAAAATCAACTGGAATTTAATAGCCCTTAATTGGTGCCAGTTACAGCAAAAGAAAAGGTATCCAAAATTACTCGCTTGCTACTGGAATTGTTGGCAGATACTTTGAAAAGTAGGGGGCTAAACGCTCATAGACAGGGTGTTTCATTACCCTCTTACCATTTTATTTTTAAAAAAATCTATCACTCAAATTATAATGGCATCGTTACTATTTTACTGGGTTGATAACCGATGCGCATGGCTATAATTTCCACTTCGACACCTAACTTAGCAATAGGCTGTGTGTACACTTGCCAAGTGCTATCCCCTTTTTGCGATACCCTATGGATGCTCCAGCAGTAGCACAAGTTATAACAACTTGATTATTAGTGACTTGAACGGTTGGCACAGCCGTAATTGGTGGAGCATCTAGCTGGTTCCACATTTGTTGAATCAATTCTTTTTCTGGAATGCGCCCTAAGTCATTCGTCGCAGCAATCCATTTATTCATGGTGCTACGCATTTTTTTCAGCACTTTTTCGTATGCTGGATTTTCTGCCAAATTATTGAATTGGTAAGGGTCTTTTATCCAATCATACAGTTCTTCTTTTGGCTTATTGGGCGTAAACCAAAACATTTGTTGGTCGTTTAGTTTTCCTTCCTCTTTTAAACGAAGTAGCTCAACCATCGTCGGTTGCTGTTTGCGGTAAGCAACGTTCATGTAAAGCGGGCGTTCTGGATAAAAATTGCGAACATACTGGAATTGTTTATCCAATACAGAACGAACTCGGTCGTACTCTGAATCCAAACGGTCGCGCGCAGCAAAATATAGGTTCGTTTTTTCTTGACCGCATATTTCCCTAAAAATGCTTGTCCATCCATTTGTTTGGGTGGACGAATGCCCGCGAGGGAGAGTACCGTAGGTCCGAAATCAATAGCACTTATCAAGTCCTGATTGCGTGTGCCCGCCAATCGCTGGTCAGGAAAGCGGATAAGCAGCGGCACATGTAACCCTCGACGATAAATTTCACGCTTGTAAAAAGGCAATCCGTCTCCGTGATCCGTCCAGAAAAAATGATCGTTTTATCCATCAACCCATCCTCTTCTAATTGTTTCAAGATATCGCCTACTTGCTCATCCAATCTGGAAATATTGCTGTAATGCCTTGCCAAATCTTGTCTAATAATTTCATTATCAGGATAATATGGTGGAACAGACACAGTCTTGGGGTCAACGCGTAAAGGATCATTGCTGCGCTGCCAAATCTGGGATTCGTGGGTAGTCATAAAATTAAAGATGGCAAAAAAAGGTTTTCCTTCAGGACGATTGCGCCAGTGCGCCTCATTACCAACCTCATCCCAAACCGTAGGCGGTGCTACGAATTGATAATCGGTCTTACTATTATTGGTTGTGTAATAACCTGCCGCCCGAAGATATTCTGGAAAACACTTTATTTCCGTTGGCGGCACCACTTGATATTCTTTTGGCAAACCTGTTTGTTCAGGGTAAGTATTCCAAAGCGTTCGCATATTGTGTCCTCCCACACGAGTTTGGTAGTTGCCTGTAATGATAGCACAACGGCTAGGCGCACATACGCCAGCCGTGGTATATGCGTGTGCATAAACAATACCTTCTTGGGCTAAACGATCAATATTGGGAGTAGCCACTGTCGTATCTCCATAAGCAGCTAATCTTGGGCTTAAATCCTCTGCCGAAATCCAAAGGATGTTTAGTGGTTGTTGTGCCTTTGAAATGTGCAGGATAAAATAGCAAGCACAAGGTCGAATAAATATATTTGTTTACTACCATGTTACGCCATATTAAAGATGGAAGGAAAGATTAAATTCAAAAGCATTATTTTTTAATTACTTGGTAATGAACCACTTGGTCGTCTATTTTTTCCTATTCTTTCAGTGATGTTGTCGCCCAAATCTTCTCGTGCAGTTTCTGCTAGTTCCAGTAATTCTTGGACAATAGCAGGGTACATTTCTTGTACGTCGTAGCGTTCTGCTGGGTCTCGGCGCAAATCATACAGCGCCATTAAAAAAGAATGATCTTCGGTAATTTTTCCTGGGAAGCCATCATTATTTGGTAAATTTTGTTCGTAAGTACGTCCTCTGTGTGCTAATACTAACTTCCAATCATTTCGTCGAACGGCTTCTAAATTATTTTTTTGATAGTAGTAGTAAAAATGCTGACGCGGTGTTGCGGTATCCTCTCCTTTTAATAACGCACTAATATCTACACCATCAATGGTACGATTTGGCTTTTCCGTATTGCAAATTTGGGCAATAGTGGGCAACAAATCTATGGTAGCGGCTAATTTATTGGATATTGCTCCTGCTGGCGTTACACCTTTCCATCGCATAATACAAGGCACACGTTGTCCTCCTTCAAAACTCGTTCCTTTTCCTTCGCGCAAGCCACCAGATGAACCCGCATGGTTGCCAAAATTGAGCCAAGGTCCATTATCACTCGTTAGAATGACTAAGGTATTTTTTTCTAAATTTAGGGCTTGAAGCGTCTTCATAATTTCTCCTACTGACCAGTCCAATTCCATGATTACATCACCGTAAGTTCCTTGCTGGCTTTTGCCTTTGAATCGCTCAGAAGCCACAATAGGCACATGTGGCATAGAATGTGGTAGATATAAAAAGAACGGTTTACTTTTGTTTCGGGTGATAAAACTGACGGCTCGTTCTGTATATATTGCTGTTAATTTAGCTTGATCTTCTAGCGTTTTTATTTCTTGTAAGGTATCCGCATTATGTAATAGCGGTAGATAAGGACAACGGCTTCTTTTGGGGTCATGTTCATCTAAAGGCGTACCATCGTAGTGGATCGGCCACATATCATTGGAGTAGGGAAGCCCAACATAATCATCAAATCCATGTTTGGTAGGCAAAAAATTAGGATGATCGCCCAAGTGCCATTTACCATAAATGGCTGTGGCATAACCTTTTTCTTGTAGTAATTCGGCAATCGTTTTTTCTTCCGGGTGTAACCCCACAGTGGCGCGTGGGAATAATGCACCTGAGAACCCAATTCGATTGGGATAGCAACCAGTGAGTAACGCAGCGCGCGAAGCACTACATACTGCTTGAGCGGATAAAAAAATTAGTAAATCGTATCCCTTCGCTTGCCAGTTTGTCCATATTAGGCGTGTGGTATTGTAGTGCGCCATAACAACTTAGGTCGCCATAGCCCATATCATCCATAAAAATCAATACAATATTGGGCAAAGGTTTGGTTTGATTCTCTTCGCTTAATGCACTGCAAAGAAGCAATAAGCCTCCCCATAAAAGTAATTTTTTTATTGCCATGATGTAAGTCTTTGAATTTTCCGATAATAAAGTTTATTAAATTTTTTGGGTAAGGAGAATTTTAAGAAAAGAACTTGATAATTTGTATAACTGAATTACAAATTTACCTAGTAAACATATTTTAGATTGACTATCAATTTTTACAAGTCAATAGTCAATCTAAAAATCTCATATTTACCATCAATACTAAACCTAAAAGGCGATTTTCAGTATTTTACATCAAAAATACTTCTTTTTGCTTTCTGACACAAATATAATTTGATTATACTTATCTTACAAATAAATTTAATTGAACAAGACTAGAATATATAGCCCACTATTTACTATTAACTTAGGCTTTGATGATTGATAAGGTGTAATTTGTATTTAGTTTTAATTTCCAAATACAAACAGCGCAAAATAGTAGAATTTAAGATTAAATTTTACTATTTATCAAAACGAACTATATTTACATCTAGATTGTTCTAGGATTATATTTTTTGATTAAAAGACTAACTTTGACTCTTTTATGAAACATACAACAATACTCACTAAAATATACCCCTTCACTGGAGGTATTTCATTAGATTTCTTTCCGCCGTAACCCTCCTATTATTTGCCGTTTTTGCTGCACAAGCGCAAATAACAGGTAGCGTAGTTACTAAAGATGGAGAAGCACTACCTGGTGTAAGCATCTTGATAAAAGATAGTGCACAAGGGACAACCACGAACATAGATGGCACTTACAGCCTTAGTGGTACTACGCCATCTAGTGTGCTCGTCTTCAGCTACACAGGCTATACAACTATCGAAGAAACAGTTGGTGCAAGAACCGTGATCAACGTGGTACTAGCTGAAAACAATGAATTGCTAGATGAGGTAGTCGTAGTCGGTTATGGTACACAAAGAAAATCCTCCCTAACAGGCGCAGTATCAAGCGTTTCTAGTGAAGACTTGAAAGCCTTACCGGTTGTCAGTTTGACCCAAGCGATGCAAGGGCGAGTGCCAGGCGTTCAGATCACAAACAATAGTAGTCCAGGTACAGAGCCTATTGTTCGTATTCGAGGTGTAGGTTCGGTGAGTTTGAACCCTAATCCGCTTTACGTGATTGACGGTGTTCCTGCTGGTGGCATCAATAGCATTGACCCAAAAGATATTGCTTCACTGGAAGTATTGAAAGATGCAAGTGCTGCCGCCATTTATGGCTCAAGAGCTGCCAATGGGGTGGTGTTGATTACCACTAAAAAAGGGACAGCAGGTAAAATGCAGGTGAACCTGGACAGCTATTACGGTACGCAATCCGTTTGGCGCGAATTGGATTTACTGAATAGAGAGGAATACATCCGCTACGGAACAGAATTGCTTACGGCTTCTGGTCAACCTGTACCAGCGCGTTTCAGCAATTTGAATACGCCTGTTTACGATGGAGCAAGCACCACTTTTGCCCAAACAGATACGGATTGGCAGGACGTGATGTTCCGCAATGCTGCCATTACTGACAATCAACTGTCGTTAAGTGGGGGTACGGATAAATCGCGCTTTTATACTTCTTTGGGCTATTTCCAACAAGATGGTATTATTCCTTTCACGGATTACAGGCGTACAAGTTTTCGTATCAACTCTGACCATAATATTAGTAAATTTATTTCCATTGGTCAAACACTTGTAATCGCTGGAGATCGTCAAACAGCTGAGCGCGATGGCGGTGGACGGAGTATTGTAATGAATACCATGCGAATGATTCCTTATTGGCCCATTAGAGACCCTACGAAATTGGGAGGTTTCAGCACAACGGCTCAAGGGCTTGATGCCACTGACCCTGAAAATCCACTTCGCGTAGCGGAGCAAGAACAACAGTTCCGAATCAATAACGGGACGAAGGTGATTGGTACAATATACACAGATATTAAAATTACAAATTGGTTGAAATATCGTTTCACAGCGGGTTTGGATTATTCCTTGAATCGCTTTAACAGTTTTTTACCTATCTACAATGACGGAAACCGCTCTCGTCCTTTGGCGGAAGTTCAGGATGACCGCAACCAATTCGTTTCAACAGTCTATACCAATGCGCTTACTTTTGAAAAGCGGTTTGGACAGCATTATCTCAACATATTAGCAGTTGGTGAGCGCCAAGATGCTGAATTTAGAGGATTAAGTGCAAGAGGTCAGCGACCTGATAATAATATTCAGGTACTTCAAGGTATCTCCAATCCCGCAGCTAGTTCTTCGCTATCTGAAAACACATTGCTTTCCTACGTTGGTCGCCTCAATTATGAGTATGCGGATAAATACTTATTGGGCGCTTCTGTTCGTCGAGATGGTTCTTCTAAATTTGCACCAGGCAGAAAATGGGGTACTTTCCCTGCGATATCCGTAGGTTGGAGAATCAGTGAGGAGGAATTTTTAAAAGATAACGCCGTGATTAGCGAATTAAAACTTCGCGGTAGCTGGGGCGAATCGGGATATAATGCTATTGGCGATTACGAATGGCAACCTTTGATTCAGGCAAACAATACCCTTTATCCTTCGGCAACACCCCAACGTTAGGTTCTTACTTCAATCAGTTGGGCAATACAGACCTTAGTTGGGAGGTAACTACCTCTATCAACATAGGACTTGATGTCTCTTTTTGAACAATAAGTTCTTTTTAAGTACCGAATATTACAATAGAGAAACAGATGGACTATTGTTGCGAGTGCCGATTCCAGAATCTATTGGTTTTTCTTCTAGCCCGCTTGCCAATGTGGGTAGTATGCGCAATTATGGCTTTGAAGCCGCTTTGGGGTACAATTACAGCAGTGCTAAATTCAATTGGAGTTTGGCTGGTACATTCGACATTACTCGCAACGAGGTATTGAGCCTTGCCACGGCTAACGCTACTATTGATGCAGGAGCAAACGGCGACTTTGGAGGATTTTCTATCACTAGAACACAGGAAGGACAACCAATTCAATCCTTCTTTGGCTGGCAAGTAGAAAGTATTTTCCAGTCGCAAGCCGAAATTGATGCCTTAAACGATAAAGCACCTGATGGTTTCTATCAAAATGACAAAACGGCTCCAGGTGACATCAAATTCCGCGATTTGAATGGCGATGGTCGAGTCAATGCCGACGACCGTACTTTTTTGGGTAGTTTTCTTCCTAAATTCTCTTATGGCTTGAACTGGGACGGTAGCTACAAGAACTTTGATTTTAACTTATACCTACAAGGAGTTCACGGAAATAAAATCTACAATGGTACAAAAGTGATTGGACAAGGTATGCTACGATTGTTCAACGCTTCAACGGATGTACTGGATGCTTGGACGCCACAAAATACGGATACTGATGTACCGCGTGCCATCAGTGGCGACCCTAACCAAAACTCCAGAACATCCGACCGCTTTTTAGAAGACGGTTCGTATCTTCGTGTGAAAAACATAAGTATTGGTTACACCATTCCAGTAGATAAAATTGGAGGATTAACCAACAATGTTATCAGTAAAATAAGGGTTTATGTGTCTAGCCAAAACTTGCTAACCTTTACCCAGTACACAGGATACGACCCAGAAGTAGGCTCCAGATTTGGTGGCTTGTTAACACAGGGTATTGATTATGCACAATTTCCGCAAGCAAGAACGTTTACAGCAGGATTAAATGTTGGATTCTAATTTAACACTTTTCAAAAATAAATAAAAATGAAAAAATTTCTCATAGCTTTTAGTATCCTCTTCTTTGGTGTCATCTTGAGTTGTAATGAAGAAGATTTGGATAAAATCAACCCAAATGGGGTTACTTTTGATACTTTTTTCAACAATGCGGACGAATTGACCTCTGGAGTCAATTCCATTTATGCCTTAGTGCAGTCCAATAGTTTGGTATCCAGAGAATGGTTTTTTACCCACGATTTGCGAGGCGACGAAATGGCTTCGGGAGGTGGTCAGTTAGAAACACCGCGCAACCAGTTACTTATTGGCGTTCACGACCCGGGCAATAGTTTAGTCAACTCCATTTGGCGAGGCTGGTATCGCACCATTCACCGAGCAAATGTTATCATTAGCAAAGCTCCCGATGTAGCTAATATCAATGACGATTTGCGCAATCGTTTACTTGGAGAAGCTCGGTTTTTACGCGCTTGGGCATATTACGAAATTGCCACTTTCTTTGGAGACGCGCCTATCTATCTCGATTTTGTGCAAACCGTAGAAGGTTCAGTAAATAGGTCGCCACAAAACGAGGTGTATGCCATAGCGATTGATGACCTTAAATTTGCACAAGGAGCGTTACCTGCCGATTACGACAACCGCAACAAAGGAAGAGCCACACGAGGTGCTGCCCAAACTTTGTTGGCGCGCGTTTACCTTCAATTAGGCGATTACAATAATGCCAAGATAGAATTGGAAAAAGTGGTGAACTCCGGCAATTATTCTTTAATTGATAATTACCTAGATTTGACGAACGAAGAAGGTGAATTTAATGCCGAATCCATCTTTGAAGTGGTTTATGCACCTTCGGGCGGAGCTTACAACTGGGGAGGTGATAGCGATGGACAAGCGGTGCAGGAAGAAACCGTAAGAACGCAAGAATACTCGGCAATAGGTTGGCGAAACGTTATTCCTTCTAACAAAATACTCAATATTTATGAGCGTGTTTCCAAAGGAGATGCTAAGGATGACCCACGCTATGACTTCACTTACTGGTTAGAAGGCGACCTCTTTAACAATGGCAATAGCGTGATGACATCCGATAGAATACAAGGCAACACCTCCATCGTAGATGGTGTGGAGCAAAAAGTATCTTGGCAAAAGTATTCTGTCCTTTACAAACTGGATGCTGGATTCGCTACCAGTGGTATCAACCAACGCATCATGCGTTATGCGGATGTGTTGCTGTTATTAGCGGAATGCGAAAATGAACTAGGCAATTCAGGCAGAGCCATTCAACTCGTCAATCAAGTAAGGGCTAGACCTTCTGTGGAAATGCCTCCAATTCCTACGGCGACTATTCCAGCAGGAACACAAGCAGAAATAAGAAAAGCCATTCAGCGCGAACGTATGGTAGAATTGGCGGGAGAACAGACGCGCAACTTCGATATTCTTCGTTGGAGAAAACATGGCAAACTAGATCAAGAACCAATTTCTTACTTCATTGCGAATAAGCATGAATTACTGCCTATTCCACAATCTGAAATTGACAACAACCCGAATTTATCGCAAGCAGACCAGAATCCTGGTTATTAATAGAAGGAACGGAGCGGTTTAGTTGCAACAACGACCTGCTAAATCTTGAGGATTTAGCAGGTTGAGCAGCCAGACCGCTTCGCTTTTTTCATAAAAGCCGATTGATTGATGAAGTATTTTCCTTTAATTCTATTCGCCACCCTCCTGTGGAGTGCCTGCCATAGGGAGAACAATTCTTTATTCAAAAGATTAGATGCTCGCTACACAGGAATTTCCTTCAGCAATGATTTGACAGCTAACGATACGTTGAATGCATTTAACTTCACTAATTTTTACAACGGCGGCGGTGTAGGCATTGCAGATTTTAATAATGATGGCTTACCAGATATATGCTTTACTGCCAATCAAAAAGCACCTGAACTTTACATCAATAAAGGAAAACTACGATTTGAAAAAATAGCCAACAGTGGATTGAATCACAAAGGTTGGGTTACAGGAATAAGCATTGTTGACATCAATCAAGATGGTTGGCTGGACATTTACCTTTCCGTAGCGGCACACCCTTCCCTCGAACATACAGCGAATCAACTCTACATCAATCAAAAAACAGCAAGACCGAGTTTTAAAGAACAAGCAACAGCATACGGGCTTGCCTACACAGGATTTACTACGCAAACTGTTTTTTTTGATTACGATTCGGACGGTGATTTGGATGCCTTTTTACTGAATACAGCACCTGATTATAGCAATCCTAACCAATTGCGACCTGCTTTGCATGATGGTACACATCCTTCTGCGGACAAACTCTTCAAAAATTTAGGCAAACAACCCAATGGTACTTATCGCTTTGAAGATGTTTCGCTGGCGGCGGGCATCCGTTACGAAGGATTAGGATTGGGAGTAGCCCTCGCCGACTTTAACCAAGATGGACTTACTGATATTTACTGCTCCAACGATTTCCAAAGCGACGATGCGTTTTACCTCAATCAAGGTGATGGTACTTTCCAAAATGTCATCAAACAAGTTATAAAACATACCAGTTTGTATGGTATGGGCATTGATGCCGCCGATTTCAACAACGATTTGCAACAAGATATTTTTCAATTAGATATGCTGCCCGACAACAGTGAAAGGCAGAAACAAATGATTGCGCGTGGCGATTACGACAAAAAAGCCTTAGCATTTCTCCTCAATATGGGTACAACTTACAATACATGCGCAATACTTTGCAGGTTCATCAAGGCATGATGGATAGCTTGCCTTACTTTAGTGAACAAGGTTTGATGTATGAGGTAGCTATGACGGACTGGAGTTGGAGTGTATTGCTGGCAGATTATGACTTGGATGGCTGGAAAGATGTTTTCATCACCAATGGCTATCGAAAAAATGTAACCGACTTAGATTTCATCAATTACAATAAACACCAAAATATGTTTGGTGACACCAAAAGTCAAGAACAAAATCGCCAAGCGTTTTTAGCAGCCATCCCCGAAATTAAACTACCCAATTATGGGTTCAAAAATATTCCAAATACAAGTTTCCAAGATGTTTCAAAAACATGGGGTATTCAAGAACTGTCCTACTCCAATGGTGCTGCCTATGCTGACCTTGATTTGGATGGAGACCTTGACTTGGTCATCAACAATATTGACGACGAGGCTTGGATTTATGAAAACCGAAGCGTCAACAAAAATTACATCAAAGTCGCTTTTAAAGGTGCAATAGGCAACTTGGAAGGTATCGGAACAAAAGTGCAACTTTGCATGGATAACATTTGCCAGATGTATCAATACTTTCCTGTGCGCGGCTATTTGTCCAGTATGAATACCCCAATCGTCATCGGTTTAGGCGAATACCAGACCATAGACCGCCTTGAAATCACTTGGAGCAGTGGGAAAAAACAAATCGTAGAAAATTTGCCAGCAGGTCAATTACACTACTTTGACGAGGCTAATGCAACAACAATAAACACGCTTGCTGAAACTTCGCCCCAGCCACTATTTAAAAAAAGTACCAACCAGTTGAATTATACGCACCAAG
>JAAUTG010000127.1 GCA_012031785.1 Saprospiraceae bacterium
ATATTGAGCCGCCCGAGCTAGCAATATTTGGCGCACCAACCACGCCACCGTTTCTAAACCTAGGCACCCCTATCGCTCTAAAAGTATTTGCACCGCCCAGTAATTTTTGTTGTTTTTGATTTTAAAACAACCTCGCCTGTTTTGACTGTTGCCAAAACATTATCGCCATTGCGCTGTCTCGGAATATTACTACTTGCAAGTATTTGACCGTCAGCTAATTGAACTGGCCGCACTACTCCACCCTTCGCTAAAGGTTGCGCTGCTATAATTGCTGTCTGTGCTGCACCTGTAATCCCTGCCCCAATCGCTGTAACTATATTTCCAGTTGCTAAAGCGCGAGTTACGGCAAGTGCGGTATTTACAATACTTTGGATAATCGCAACCGCTTTTTCTCTTTTTGCTTGCTCTCGAATTGCCTTATCCCTAGCCTCCGTTTGTTCTGCTAAAACCCTGCGCGCATCTGCTACTTTGAATTGTACCGTTTTTGGAATTGAAACAAAAGTAGTCCCTGTCCAGTCCTTCTTGCCCCAAATCTTTGAATTGTACCGTTTTGGAATTGAAACAGTACTGCACTTTAGTAGATGCAAGAATTTTGGATTGCTTTGAATGGTACCGTTTTGGAATTGAAACAACTTACAAATACTTAAACAACATTGATCATACTGTTCTTTGAGTGATGGGAACAACGAACGAACCATCTTTTTACTTACACCACGCAGGACGCTCAAAAAGTCTTCTTAACGATTTGGATATTCCATAAAATGAGATTAGTTTTGTGAGGTATGTTTGCAAGGAGTTGGATAACTTGCATCCAGTTTTGATTGTTGCCCGAATTGACTTTTAGCAGGAAATTACATTTTTTGAATAAAAAATTAGTCATAGAAAAATAAAACCTATTTCTTCGTTATTGGCTAAAATACAATTGTTTTGTTAACTTTCCGCTTAGAAAAAAACGTTGTTTAGGGGTAGGTAGGTTTTATTCCATCAATCATTCATCATCAAATAATTAATTTGTAACTCGTAAATTATTACTGCAATCACCTGACATTGTTAAGCATGATAAAAATAATTGACCGTTTGCTAGTTAAGAGCTTTTTACCGCCATTCATTGTAGTGAATTTCATTGCAATATTTGTGCTGGTAATGCAGTTTTTATGGAAATGGATTGATGAAATTGCGGGTAAAGGAGTGGGTACGCTGTTCATTTTAGAGATGTTGGGCTACTTGTCCATTTCGTTTTTGCCTTTGGCTTTTTTAATTGCCATCCTAGTGTCATCGGTCATGGTGTTGGGTAGTCTCGCCGAACGCTACGAGCTTTCCAGTATGCAATCTGCTGGTGTTTCTTTGGCTAGAATTATGTTTCCTTTAACAGCATTTACAATTGGAATTAGTGCCTTCTCTTACGTTTGTTCTGACGTACTGATTCCATTTTCTAATCTTAAGTACCAGTCTCGTCTTTACGACATCAAGCACCAAAAACCAACTTTAAGTCTGGAAGTTGGCGTATTTAATGATGATTTTCAAGGTTATTCTATCAACATTAGTGGTAAAAAGAGCGATAACAAGACGATAGAATCCGTGTTGATGTACGACCAAAGCCCTGCTTCCAGTGGGAAATACTCCCAAATTAGTGCAAAAACAGGAGAAATGTTCGTGACAAAAGATGAAAAATTTTTTGTCTTAAAACTCTATGATGGGCATCAATACTTGGAGACGCGACCTTCTTACAACCAAGGAGAAACTACGTATCCTTTTGTGCGCACCAACTTTAAAGAATCTACTAAGGTATTCGATTTACGTGAGTTTGAGGTGGAGCGAACAGACGAAGAACTGTTCAAATCGCACCATAGTATGTTGAGTACCAAACAATTAAAAATTGCTATAGATTCAATTGACCAAGCTATGCTCAACCGCTTGCAAGCCATGAAATATGAAGTGAACCGTTCGCTTTATTTTGTCCTAAAAGAAGAAAAAGCGAAACAGGACACTACGAAGCAGGAGACGCAAGAAATTCCAACAGAAAATACTTTATACCAGTACCAAGATACGACCTACGTGCAAGCGGATACTCTTGATGCTTCATTGGATAGTGTTGCGCGACTTGTTGACACCGCTACGGCTACGAAAGCTTTATCAAAAAGTAAACCGCTCAGAGAACGCATTTCAGCTTCTGTCAATTACAGTGCAGTAGTGCCTCAATTAGATTCTTTAGTTGCGCTACAAACTTATCCTACTTTTTTGGAGACGTTTAGGAAAGAGGAGCGAAGAAAACTGCTCAACAACGCTAGAAATATTGTCAGCACCGTTCAGTCTGGCGTGTCAGTTGCTTTGAACGCTGCTGAACGCCAAGATGAAAGTCGTCGTAAGCACCTCTATGCGATGCACAATAAGTTCAGCACTGCTGCCATGTGCTTTATTTTTTTGTTTATCGGCGCACCTATTGGAGCAATTATTAGAAAAGGAGGGTACGGATTTCCACTTATTTTTTCTATTAGTTTATTTGTGACGTATGTGATGCTCACCATTTTATTCAAAAAAACAATGGAAGGCAACGGCATGGATGCAGTGCTGGCGGCGTGGATGCCATGTATCATTATGTTTCCAGTTGGTTTGATACTCACTTATTTATCCATGCAAGACACAAAGTTGGCGTTACCGGAAGTATCGCGTATTTTCAAAATTATTCTTTCCGCGATAAAGTCGTTGAAGAAACTGGTTGGCGCAAGTTAATTACCTTCAAACCTCATGCAGTTCATGTTTAATACCTGTAAAATCAACAGCTTACGTCATCAGGTCAGAAATTGAAATAACACTGGAAGTATGTTTCACATTAAGTCGAACCAACGCGCCTATCTATTGCTTTGCTGTACTTATTTTCTGGTGGGCGGTCTATTGCTATTGCTTTTGCATCAAGGAGATGAAATATTATACTTCGATGCACGCCGCACGACTTTTGGAGATGTTTTTTTTAAAATAATCACTCGGTTAGGTGAAGAAATTCCTTACGTTTTGGTGCTGTTGCTTTTTCTTTTTCAGCGTCAATACATCAAAGCCTTAGGTGTACCTGCTTTAGCATTGACGGTAACCACGGTAAGCTATTTACTGAAAACTTTTTTTGCACAGGCTCGTCCAGGTAGATTTTTTCAAACATTAGGGCATTTGGAACAGATGAACTTGGTAGAAGGCGTGAAACTGAACATGGGTTTAACGAGTTTTCCTTCTGGACATACGCTTTCTGCTTTTGCTTTGACTACTTTTATAGTAGTTGCTGCTCGCACTAAATCAGTTTGGACTATCTTTTTTTTCTTGCTAGCCGTTTTGGTCGCCGTATCTAGGATTTATTTAGTCCAGCATTTCTTGAGAGATGTTTATTTTGGGGCAGCGGTTGGCTTGCTACTTGGCTGGCTTTGGGCTTATGTGGTGAATAAAAGACAAAAGGTACAAACTTCACCCGTTGCGTAATCAAATGTGTACCCTTTGTCATCTTCTTCTATAAATGGCGTTCTGCATGATAAGAAGAACGCACCAAAGGACCACTTTCCACAAAATTAAAGCCCTTGGCAAGTCCCACTTCTTTGTAATTTGCAAAAATATCAGGGTGTATAAATTCAGCTACTTCTAGGTGCATTTTGGTAGGTTGTAAGTACTGACCGATAGTGAGTACGTCGCAGCCGTGAGCGCGTAAATCGTCCATAATCTCATAAACTTCTTCTGGCGTTTCGCCAAGTCCTACCATAATGCCAGACTTGGTGCGTTTTCCATACGCTTTAATACGAGCAATTTGTTCTAAACTTCTTTCGTACTTGGCTTGTGGACGCACTTTTTTGTATAACCGCTTAACGGTCTCCATGTTATGGGACACCACTTCTTGACCTGCACTAATCATTCGTTCTAGTGCTGACCAAGTGCTTTTTACGTCTGGAATCAGCGTTTCGATGGTCGTGTTTGGAGATACTTCTTTCACCAAACGCACGGTTTGGTACCATATTTCAGCACCTCTATCGGCAAGTTCGTCGCGGTTTACAGAAGTAATGACCGCGTGCTTCACTTCCATCAACTGAATTGCTTCTGCCACACGACGCGGCTCGTCCTCGTCGTACTCATTTGGGCGACCTGTCTTTACCGCACAAAAAGAGCATGAGCGTGTACAAGTATTACCAAGTATCATAAAAGTAGCCGTACCAGCACCCCAGCATTCTCCCATGTTTGGACAATTTCCACTTTGGCAAATGGTATGTAACTTGTAATCATCCACTAAGTTACGAACGTGTTTATATTTGTCACCAATCGGTAATTTGACACGCAACCAATCGGGACGACGCTTCTTGTTTTCTTGTTCCACTGCCGAAACAACAGGTAACTCCATCATAGCAAACTATGGTATTGGTAAATTAAGCCTTCAAGTAAAAATTTGGCAGACTAGAAAATTAAAAAATAAAATTTTATACCTGCTCAACTTGAGTGTATATATTTTAAAAAATCCGTCTCTTTCATCTGCACTATGCCCAATAAAGCCTTCTGCAAGATGATAAAACATTGACATAACAATCAAAACAGACAACAAGTTTAAGGCAAATCCGCCTGAGCACGCTAGAAAGTGAAATAGTGGTACAGACTTTCAATCATCCGTTTTTTCTCTTACGAAGTGCCTGTAATTGATCCAATAAAAAATAAGTGTTGGAAAAATACTTCCACACGTAAAAATAGGGAACTTGAGTAGCTCCGAATTGAACTCGAATTGGCTCGACATTTAGCATCATACTTCCTTCAAAATCAAAGGTTTCTAACTTCAATACAGTTGAAGCATACTGTATAGCTTCCCAAATGAGAAGAATACCAGCGCCGCTTTCGCGTAAGGCTGGGTCGTCGCCAGAAAGATGATAATAGGCAGTTTTTTTATCCCAAATTAAGTAAGCAACTGAATGAATGGCACTTTGGGAATCAACTGCGTAGAAGATTTTTCCTGATTGGTTGACTTGCAAAGCCTGATGATGTGATAAAAACTGCGCTTTTGAGTATGGCATCGCGACCTGCTGCCTATCAAAACTTTTTTGATTGATGTCGTAAAAAAGCACAGGGTCAAGATCAGTTTGAATAGTGACTTGAGCCTGTGCTTTTTTTAATGTTTCTGCGCATATTGCGGTTAATTCTATTGTAAAGAGAGGCTAGATTTTGTAATTCGTTAAGGCGATAGGTGTAGCGCGTGGTTTGCTGAAACCCTTGCCAATAAAAAGGAAGCCAGTTGCTCACTGTGGGATGAAATTGCTGTTTAAAGCCCGCAATAGAGGGCAGATGTGCAAGGAGGATTTTGAAAATTTCATGCTCTTGTTTCAGTATTCTGTGAGTGGCACACACAAAAGGTCCCATCGTTTTGACGAAGGGGGGCATCGTGATGTATTGAAATTGTAGTTTTTTTTTGACAAAAAAAGGTAAACTAGCTATCACTTCGTCTCCGTCGAATACTAAAAGTACATCCCAAAAACCTTCTTGGCAAACCGCATCCAAGTACCAATCCTGTACAAAGATAGGTAAATCAGGTGCGTTACGTAGCCAATTGTGGTAGTGGGCTTTAGACTTTAAGACCTTTAATTTCATGTTGGCAGTTTACATTTTTTCCAATTGCTCCAAAAACCATTCCTTGTTCACTAACGGATTGGCTTCCATGATTTCTTCCCGTAGTTTTTCTTTCTTTTTTGCATCATAGGGATTGGCGCGCAGAAGTTTTCTAGTGAATTTAATCAGATTATTATAAAGAATTCTGTGGTTGTCCCCAACTTCTTTTTTTCTTCTCAAATACACCTTAAAGCTGTCTAGCAGCGACTCTAAGCTATCTGCTTCCTCTCTTTCATAGTAAATTTTCATTAACATACTTTTACTATTCAAATTCAGCAATACGTCGTCATGTTCATATTGCGCCAAATATTGCATGGCTTTATCATATTGTTTGGTTTGATAATATAACAGTCCAAACCCAAAATTCACGAAACTATCTTTGTATTGAGGTTCGAGATAGACTTGGTATTTTTGAATAAATTGCTCTACCCATTCAAATTCTTTGATATTGCCGCCCACACTGATGATATTTCGGAATAAAAAGCGGTCTAGCCCATTTTGGTCAATCAGGATACTGGTTTCGATACCCAGTTTATAAATCTGAAAAGCATCCACAAAAAAATCACGCTTCCCAGTCATGTTAGCTCTTCGGATGCAATAATTAATGACCAGCAAATAAAGTTCTCTTAATTCATCAGGCTTAAAATATTGTTTGTATTCTTTCAGTTTTCCTTTCAGTTCTTGGAACTGATTATCTTCTTTGAACGCCAGCGTGCGGTAAATCAATTGATACAGGTTGATACTTTGGTTTTCATGTAGATTTAGTTGATTGATAAACAGGACAATATCTTTCAAATATTTGTCTTCGTATTCGTTAATGGAAGGATTTGGGCTGGCGTAAAGTAAGCAAGTCAAGGACAACTCTTCTGCTAAATAAGCTACACGGTAAGTATTAATCAATTCAATCAACTTGTGTTGCGCATCAAAGCGTTGTTGTCCTTCTGCAATAGCGTATTCTTCTTTTGCAATAGCATATTTTAGTTGACAATATTCCACATCTCGGAAGGGTGCTTCTTCTATTTTTTGTTTGGTGTTGGACAGAATTTTATTGGCATATTTGACAAGCGATTTTTCCCGATAGACACTTGCTAGATGGGTGTTCAGTAACACTTCTTCTTGCTGCAAGGCGTTGTAAGTTAAAAATTCCTCCACCGAACGCAATAAAAAGTACATCGTTTGCCTAAACTTGGCATCGTCGTAAGGTTCACCCTCAAAAATATAAGGATAAACTTTTTGCTTTTCTAAAACTTCTTCGCGTTGTAAATTGTCCTCATGGAAGTAGTAATCAAATAAACATAAGACATCTTCCCTTTGATTATGGAAAGGAGATTGTAGCCATTTTCTACATTCTCTGACCTCTTTTTTTGAAAAAGTACGCAATAATTTTACAAGTTGACTTTTTTCCATTCGATGCGTTATTTATTTTTAATCAACAAACACAAACGATTTATTTTTACAAATAGTTGCTTTTCAGTAAAATAAAAGTGGTCAATATTCTTTTTAACGTATAAACGCATCAACAAATTGGATATTTTGTCTTTTAATATGTATATTGTTTATATCATTTTTGTATTCGGAAAAGTGTAGGAATTGAATATTACTAACTAAACGTTGTTATTGATTGAGCTAGTTTAGTGTATTGACATGGCTACTTTGAAGTAAAATTTTGGTGACGCTCACAGTATTGATTGAATAGTTACCAAAATATTCTTATACCATCAATTTACATCAAATCACTTAACTATCAATAACTTACAATAGTTAATTAATTATTTTAACAAGTAATTCCCATTTAGTAGTCGTCAAATTATTGTCACATGAAAAAGTTATTCAACTTATTTTTACTTCTTTTATTAACCCTTCATCTTTCTGCACAAGGTTGGAAAAGAACCTTTGGAGGTGGGAAGGAAGACCAATGCGAAACAGTAGTACAAGCCCTTGATGGTGGATACTTTTTAATTGGTTACAGTCAATCGTTTGGTACTGACGGAGATATGGATATTTTTGTCATTCGCTTGGACGGTGAAGGTAACGAACTTTGGTCCAATTTTTATGATGAAGGTTTCATAGAACAAGCCTATGCTGCCATACCTACGGAAGATGGTGGACTTATAGTGGCAGGAGAAAATCGCGCTACACAAACCTCCAGTATTGATGCTTATTTACTCAAAATCAACGCATTTGGTGAACAAGTATGGAGTAAATCTTTTGGTGGTGTTGCTACGGAAAAATTCTTGAGTTTAGCCGCTTCCAACGATGGCGGCGTAATTGCTGTTGGATATACAGAAAGTATTCAGTCTGGAAACCGAGATGTGTTCGTATTGAAAACGAACGCATTAGGGGAAGAAATTTGGAGAAGAACAATCGGCTCCACAGAAGACGAAGAAGCTAAATCGGTAATCACCTTAGAGGATGGTTACATGCTCGCGGGCTACATCAATAATCGGGCGACAAACAATCGAGATGCTTATGTGGTGAAAATGAGCGAGATTGGAGAGTTTTCGTGGAGTAAGACCTATGGCACAGCTTCCAGTTTTGAAGAAGCTACTTGTTTGGCAAAGTCACACGATGGAAACGTTCTTGTAGCTGGTAATAAAGGTGTTAGCGATTTTTACTTGCTCAAAATTACGCGAGAGGGAATGCTGATTTGGGAAAATCGCTATGGCGAGCGCGCAGAAGAATTTTGCGAATCCATCACAGTGAATGAGGATGGTAGTATTTTGCTTTCCGGCTCTATTGCAGTAGGTACTGTCAATACGGATATTCACCTCATCAAATTGAATCCCGAGGGCAGTATGCAATGGAGACAAAACTATGGCGATGAGGAATGGTCAGATTTTGGGAAGTTTGTCATTTCAACCCAAGATGGTGGTTACGCTATTGCAGGAAGCACGGGTTTTATTGGCAACGTGTTTAACTTTATCAACGATTTCATCTTAGTAAAAACGGATAGCTTAGGAAATATTCGCTCTAATAGGATAGAAGGTCGCGTATATTTTGACAACAACAATTGTACTTATACCGCCACTGATGACGTAAATCTGAGGGATTGGTTGATTAGGATTAAAAACCGCGTCACGGGAGACGAATATTATACGGTCACGGATGAAAATGGACGTTATTCAGTAGTGACCGATTTAGGCACGCATACGATTAGCGTGTTGGTAAATAATGAAAGTTATTGGACACCATGTTGGAATGATTTGACTAGGGTTTTCATTACTACTTATGACACCATACGAGCCGTTGATTTTCCTATCAAAGCAGACTTACTCTGCCCTTATGTGGAGGTGGATATTTCTGCACCTTCTTTAAGTGCTTGTCAGAGTGTGGATTACACCGTTTCTTACAGCAATATCGGTTCAGGTGTGGCTAGCCAAGTTTTTATTGACGTAAAAATGGATGGCATCGTTCAGTTAAATAGCGCCACTATCGGTTATACCGAGTTAGGCGACGATACTTATCGTTTTGAGGTGGGAGATTTGGCAATTGGCGCACACGCCCAATTTAAAATTAACGCTTCTCTGCCCTGTGAGGGATATATTACTGGACAAACGCATCAAATTCGAGCAACTATTCCGAATAGTTTTGCTTGTTTAGTACCTGACCCTGACTGGGACAAATCAAGTTTGGATGTGGATGGCGACTGCGATACAGAAGATGGCAAAGTAAACTTTGTAGTAAGTAACAAAGGCGAAGGCGATATGGTAGCCAAGCGAGCAGTCCGGGTTATCCAAGAAGATGTAGTCGTATTTTCTATTTTTGTTCGCTTGCCTGTGGAACAAGATACGGTCATTTCACTGGATGCAATGGGCGAAACTTTCCGCGTGGTGGCAGAACAATCCGAAGGACATCCTGGACGTAGCTTTCCTACACTTGCTATTGAAGGCTGTGGCACAGACAGCATAGGTAATATTTCTACTGGATTTGTGAGTCTTTTTTCAGAAGATGACCAAGACCCTTTCTTAGGTTTGGATGTACAGGAATCTATGGAAAATGCAACGGGTACTTTTTTGCGTTCTTCTCCAAAGGGTTACGATGACGCGCATTTTGTGGAGACAGGTAGAGACATTACTTATCACATTCAATTTCAAAATATAAGCAACGAACTGTTGCGCCATGTCGTGATACGGGATACTCTTCCAGAAGGTGTGGACTTAAAATCGGTTATGCCAGGTGCGAGTAGCCATCCTTACGAGTTTGAGATATACGGCAATCGAATTATCAAATTCACTTTCAAGAATCTGATGATTCCTAGCATCAATAAGGATGAAGTGGCATCGAAAGGATTTATTAAATTCAGCGTGTCCCAACTCCCTAATTTGAACAAAGGTACCGTCATTACTAACCGAGCTTTGGTAGCTTATAATTTTGAAAAGCCAGTGATGACCAATTCTGTTCAGCTCACCATTGGTGGTAAATTAGAAGATTTTGTGACGTTTGGGCAATTCGTAAGTACTCAAGACCACTTCCCCAACGGCGTGAGCGTGGTGGTTAGTCCCAATCCATTTACGGAGACTGCTTTGTTCGAGCTTGAAGGTTGGAAAGGTGGTGCTGCTTCATTCCGCTTATTTGATGGAAGCGGAAAGTTGCTTAGACAAGAACAATTTATCGGTAATCAGTTGCTTTTCAATAAGAAAGCACTAACTACTGGCTTGTATTTTTATCAAATAGAAGCAGGGGGCTTGAGATTAGATAGTGGAAAGGTAATTATTGAGTAACTTTAAAAATAGAGTCAGGTTCTGTAACAATCTTTGTAGGTATTACACTATAAATGTTGTTACAGAACCTGAATTTTATCATCTTTAATTATGGCTTGATAAGCACCACCATACTCAAAGCTAAATAACTTATAACTTACCCTTACTTTTCTTTGAACACAATACCTACTGGTACGCCACAGAAGTTGAAGTTCTTACGCAACTGATTCTCTAAGAAACTTTTATAGCTTTCCTTCACATGCTTAGGGTGATTACAAAAAATGCAAAAGAAGGATAGCGCGCTGGCAATTGAGTAATATATTTAATTTTGATGAACCTGCCTCGATTGGCTGGTGGTGGTGTGCGTTCAATAATGTCAAGCATCAATTCATTGAGTTGAGCTGTTTTTATTTTTTGCGCTCTATTTTCATAGACTTCTAAGGCGACTTCTACGGTTTTAAACACCCGTTGTTTTTCTAGTGCTGAAATAAAAAGGATGGGTACATCGTTGAAAGGAGCTAATTTCTTGCGAATCACCTGCTCGAAATCCCTTGCTGTATTGGTTTCTTTTTCTAGTAAGTCCCATTTATTCACCAAAATAACGACTCCTTTGCGACGGGTAGCAATAATTTTGAAAATACTCATGTCCTGCGATTCTATGCCTGTTTGCGCGTCAATCATCAACAACACCACATCAGCTTCCTCTATGGCTTTGATAGAACGCATGACCGAGTAAAATTCTAAATCTTCATACACTTTTGCTTTCTTGCGAATACCTGCGGTATCTATGAGCGTGAACTCCTTCCCAAACTTGGAGTACCTCGAGTGAATAGGGTCTCTAGTAGTCCCCGCAATTTCAGTTACAATATTTCGCTCTTCGCCCAATAAAATATTGGTTAATGAAGATTTTCCCACGTTAGGTTGTCCTACAATCGCTATTTTAGGCAATTCATGGGGTTGTGCTTCGTCTTCGGGTTCTGGCTCCATGTGCTCTGCCACCGCGTCGAGCAATTCACCTGTACCACTGCCCGCGAGCGATGATACAAAGAAAGTATTTTCAAAACCCAAACTCCAAAACTCATTGGCATTCAACAGTCGCTCGTGGTTATCCACTTTATTAACCACTAACATTACTTTTTTTTCTGTTCTTCGCAACATATCTGCCACTTGGTCATCCAAATCTGTGATGCCTGTTGTAACATCCACCATAAACACAATGACGTTAGCTTCTTCAATCGCAATTTTCACTTGTCTGCGAATGGCAGCTTCAAATACATCTTCAGAATGTTGTACAAAACCACCCGTATCAATAATCACGAAACGCTTACCATTCCAATCGGTCGCCCCGTACAAACGGTCTCTCGTCACCCCACTGATGTCATCAATAATTGCTTGGCGTTCCCCAATCATTCTGTTATAAAACGTTGATTTTCCTACATTAGGTCGCCCTACAATTGCCACAATATTTCCCATACTGATATTAAATTACTGCTGGAAAGCCGAAATAATTTTTAGTTTTTAAATGTTTTACACCAATTTTGTTGAAAGCAAGTTGGAATTTAACCACTTTTTTTAAACGCCAAGTGAATCGTCTGCTTGTAGTTCCCAATTCTCAATATCCAAAATGCTGCAATACTCTATCGTCGTCTCTCCAATTTTCTCTAACTTTTACGTGTAACTCTAAAAATACTTTTTTTCTAAAAAGTTTCAATAGCCTGCCTCGCATCCGTACCTAATTTTTTAATCGCACTTCCTTTATTGCCAATCAGAATGAATTTTTGGTTGTCTCTTTCCACAAAAATAGTTGCAAAAATACTGACCAAATCTTCGCCTTTCGTGGTCTTACTTTCTTTGAACCTTTCTACTGCAACTTCCACTGAATATGGAATTTCTTGATGGTAATTCAACAATATTTTTTCTCTGATAATTTCACTGATAAAAAATCGCTCTGTGCGGTCAGTTAATTGGTCTTTAGGATAATATGCTGGACCTTCAGGTAGGTACTTCAAAATTAATGAAAGTAATTTTTCTGTATTAACTTTATGAAGCGCAGCAATGGGTATAACTTCTGTGAAGTTGATTCGTTTGCTCCAATCTTTAATCAGATTTGCCAATTCAACTTCTTGTATGGTATCAATTTTGTTGATGACTAGAAAAAGAGGAGCTTCCACGGTTTTCAATCTCGTCAATATGGGTTCTTCCGATTCGTATTGTTCGCCAACATCCAACACAAAAAGCATCACATCCGCATCTTCAAAAGTAGAATGCGCAAAGCGATTCATAGCAGCTTGCATTTTGTAAGCAGGGTCTTTAATCATGCCTGGCGTATCAGAAAACACGATTTGATAATCATCGTCATTGACGATACCAATGATTCTATGCCTTGTAGTTTGTGGCTTATTTGTGATGATGGATAGGCGTTCGCCTAAAAGTGCATTCATCAAAGTTGATTTCCCCACGTTAGGACGACCAATAATATTTACAAATCCTGAGCGATGCAATAGATAAAAGTTTAGTGAAAGTTGCTTGACTTTATAATTACACTGTCCGCAACTGAAAAGTTTGATTGTTGTTGGGCGATAAGGTACTTTTCTACTTCCATCCCGTTTGGCTTTCTGTAAGATTCAAAGGTTTAGTTTTAGCTTCCAGCGACCCAACTTTATTCAATCATGCAATAAAAAAGCCCCCCTCCGAATCCCCTTGGAGAGGAGCCACCCCAAAAACCGATTTAAGTATTTTTTCTTCAAACGGTTCTTGATACTACATACAATCCAATCGCCTTAAATTGCTCTTGTCTGCACGAAGCAGCGTCTTTATATGTATATTTAGACTACCAGTAGTCTATCGAAACTATTCAAAAAATAATTGGGCACAAAATAATCTATATTATTTTAAAAAAACAAGTGGAGCGTTATTATTCTCACAGATTAATTAATTTTATAATTATTTGTGAACTACACACCG
>JAAUTG010000128.1 GCA_012031785.1 Saprospiraceae bacterium
GCAACGGTGCTAACACGCAAAGCATCAATGTGAGCCAAGCAGGAAACGTTGTTGTCACCGTCACCAACGCCAATGGTTGTACAGACATCGAACAAGTAGCGGTTCAACAATTTGAAGCAGCAGTAGCAGTAATTACGGGAGAAGAAGCTATTTGTCAGGATGAACAAACCACACTTACTGCTTCGGGTGGCTCAACGTTCTTATGGAACAACAGCGAAACTACGCCAAGTATAACCGTAGGTGCAGGAACATACAGTGTAGTAGTTACGAATGCGAATGGCTGTTCTGCAACGACTACAAAAATAGTGGTAGAAAATGAACTTCCTACTTTTGCGTTCACCAGCAACGCCACTTGTAATGCACAATTGAACGGATACAGTCTTACTATTTCAACAAGTGACGGCAACAGCGTCTCTGCATCAGAAGGCACTGTTAGTCCAAATGGAAACGGCTCATTTAGCATTCTTGATGTTCCTAGCGGTAAAAATGTAACCATTACGGTGACATCTGCTTCAGGGTGTCGTGTCAGCACAATAGTGAATGCACCTGATTGTGCTTGTCCTTCGCTTGCTGCGCCCGTAAGTGGCGGCAATCTTCAAATTTGTGAAGGCGATGAATTGCCAAGATTGACTGTTCAAAATGATGATGAAAATTTACTGATTGACTGGTATAATGCGCCAACAGGTGGTAGTTTATTGGCATCTGCGAGCAATGCTTTCACTCCTAACGCACCAGGTACTTACTACGCCGAAGCACGCGATGCCGTTTCTGGCTGCCAAAGTAGTGTGAGAACAGCTATTACGCTTACTGCCAATGTACGTCCAAAAGTGGAAGTGGTGGCAGTTGAAATATTACTTGTACAAACGATGTAGGCTCAATTACAGTAACTGGCAGCAATGGTCAGCCTCCTTATACGTATAGCACGGATGGGATTAATTTCCAAACTAGCCCAGTATTGACTGATTTACCTAAAGGTATTTATGCCATTACGATTCAAGATGTAAATGGCTGTCAGAGCGAAACTGAAGCTACTATCCAAACCTTTACTAGACGCGATGTTCAAGAAAATACTTTCTTTACTTGTGTTGCCAGTGAAGTTGGGCGCGATACTGTGTTTTTAATCAATGAATTTGGTTGTGACAGTATCATCATCAACATCACACGCAATGGTAGAACGGCACCAAGCTTCTTTACTAAAACCACTTGCGAACCAGCCGAAGCTGGAATAGATACTTTGGTATTGCAAAATCAGTTTGGTTGCGATAGCTTGATTATCACTAATTTTATACTATCCATTTCTGATACGACTTTTGTTTCAAGAACTAGTTGTGACATTAATGCAGCGGGGATAAGCACGGAAATGCTCACCAACACCGCCGGATGCGATAGCATCGTGGTCATCACTACTACTTTTTCAGATAAAGATGTGCTAATCGTTCAAGCCTCCACTTGTAATGTAGAAGAAGTTGGTATAGACACTTTGAGGTTTATCAACCGCTTGGGCTGTGATAGTTTGATTATCACACAAACGACCTTGCGCGGACAGCCAGACACTACCTTCTTGGAGCGAGTTACTTGTGATGTAAATTCTGTTGGACTGGATACGGTGTTCTTGTTGAATCAAGCTGGCTGTGATAGTCTTGTTATAACTAATGCAGTGTTTGGATTTCCTACTGCGCCACGTATTAGCAGCTCTACTGACCTGCCCATTTGTCTAGGTGATACCGTATTATTGACAGTCACTAACTACAGCAGTGGTTTGCAATGGCTACGAAATGGGCAAGCGATTGTTGGAGCCACCAATACCATGTTTGCTGCCACCGAAGCAGGCATTTATGCAGCTACTTTTACCAATGATGAAGGCTGTTCAGTAGTTTCTGTTTCCAGAGAAGTGCGCTTGCTGCCTGCACCACTAGTGCCATTTTTTAGTAATGTAGGCAATTTACTTTCGCTTCAAAAGCCAGAAGCCTTTGAAGGATTGACTTTGCAATGGTATTTGAATGACACGCTGATTGTAGGAGCGACTGAACCTGATTATTGCGCTACAACTTCGGGTAAATACACCTTAATTGTGACCAACCCAACCACAGGCTGTACCACAATTTATGAAGAAACAATAGTGTATGATCCAACCCAAAATTGTTTGGTGAGCATTGCTAGTTTAGAGAAAAACTGGTTGCCTGCGGTGTATCCTAATCCGTATTCAGAAGATTTCTACTTGACGTTAGAAGTGCCATACCCGACTCGTGCTACGGTCACTATGGTGGATGTTTTTGGAAGAACTTTGTTGCAAACCGAAGTCGTTTTATCGGTAGGTCAATTCAAGTCATCCTTCTCTACTGGTCATTTGGCTAATGGTATCTATTGGTTAAAAGTGGAGGCAGATGGTAAAATTTGGGCAACCAAAATTTTAAAGCAAAGCCAACGATAGTCAATTACAAGAGTAATGCTTGATGAACCGTTATGAGCAAAATTGTTTTAAAAAGCAAAAGCCAATAATCAACAAATAGCAGCACTTTTGTGACATACTCTTAATTTCATGTTAAAAAACAGATTAGTTGGGTTTCCTTCTAATCTGTTTTTATTTATGTACGTTATCTAAGTTAACTAGGCTTTTGATGTTGCTTTTTGCTTCTTAACCGATATATTGTTATGGTAATTTTGATCCATTTTACCAATTCTTGAATCGCTGAAGAACTAGGTTTATCAAAAGCCCCAAAAACAAAAATAAATTGATTCTTATGCTCATGAAATGGTTATTTGGAAGTTTAATGTTGTTCCACTTGTATTATTCTGCACCCAAAACTGGTCATATCACACTGGAAATCAACAATATAAAAGAAGCCAAAGGCTATTTATGGGTTGGTGTTTACAACAATCCGCAAGACTTTATGAACAAAGAAAAGGCAATAATGGTAAAAGGAGAAGTGGTGAAAAAAACTGGTGTTCACTACATTCGCCTAGAAAATATGCCTTTGGGTACCATCGCAATTGCTCTTTTTCATGACTTGAACGGCAATGGCGAACTTGATCAAACTATGATTGGTATTCCTAAAGAGCCTTATGCTTTTTCTCAAAAAATCAAGACCAAGTGGCGCATTCCTCAGTACGAGGATGTAAAAATTGAATTTAAAGAGGCTGGACAAATCGTCCCAATGAATTTGGAGCAATGGTAAACGTCCTCTATCAAGTCATTAATATTTTGATGATTACTTTTCGCGGGTTTCTAGTTTCAAAGTCTGTACATTAAATACAGTAAAGCAGCACATTAGAAGCGTCCAACAAGTCTTTCAAATTGGCGATGAATACACACAAAATTAAGCCTAGATGGAAAGCGATTCTTCAATTAAAAACCATCGCAATTGAAGAATCGCAAAGGGTACTTCACATCGTAGAATGAATTACGTAAAGGCTTGGTACAGCAGTTTTACTGGCTCGCCCTTGTTAGGGTCTGTGCTCAACTTACCTAAGCCACTTGACTTCCAATCCTGCAACGTCACCAAAGGAACCACTGCCTCAAACTCATCTGGCATATCGTCGAGTGCCATCACCCACATACTTTCAGGAGTCCATTGGTCGGTTCCCTCAATGAAAAGTTTAATAGCAGTAATTTCTGTAGCGTAAAACACACGCTCTGTCTTTAGAATAGTAAAAAAGACATCGTTGGAGTTCTCAAGCTGACCTGCTGGAAAAGTGTAGTTTAACAAAACACCATCTCGCAAATACACCTCTAAGCGGATAGGACTTTTAGTGCCCGCATATTCGGCTTTACTGTTTTTTACCAAAATAAGTATTCGACTCAAAGTGTTGTAGTAGCCACCCAAGTCTGCCCTTTTCAAGGGTAAAGAGATAACTCCTTCTTTTGCATCGCCGCTCAAAGTTTCAATCGGAAAGTAAAGTAACCCGATAGGTTGAAAGCTCAATCCTGCATCCACTTTTTTCTTACCGAACACAAATACAAACTCTGGCGACCAAGCGTCTGTACCTCTAATCCCCAATCGAAGAAGGGAATAGTAAATTTGAAGTTCTCTGCCCATCACGTCTATTTCCAGCAAATTAGATGTACCTTCTTTGATACCTTCTTCACCTACTTCAAAAGTATGATGCAACAAATCTCTCTGATAATCTCCAAGAATCAGAACGGGGTTACTTTTTGTACCCGAGTTGCGCAATTTCAGCGTAGAAAATGCAAAATAAATAGTCTCTAACATATTAAGTCATTTTGAAAAAGAGAATACAACCATGCCTGCCGCGCTAAAAGGCAGTAACTAATTTGATGTTCTCAATTTGCTGCGCAACATCAAGCAGTAATTAGCATCCTATGCTAGTGAGATTAAAAGTGATATTTTGTAACTTGTATAGAACAAAGTAAGGTAGCTATGGTACGTTCTATAACATAAAACATAATTAAGCTAAAATTATTGTAAAAATTTAAGAGTTTATGGTAAATAATTTTAAGTCTTTGGAGTGCTTCAAGGAGTTTAAAAAGTAGATTCATTTGAAAATTAAGCGAATAGGCAATATATTTGCCATTTGAATCATCAAAATATACTTCACAAAAAATAGCACAACACATGAACAACACAGAGAACATTTCTTTTAACGAAATAGCGACCATAAGAGACATCTTGGTTGGCTCACAGGTGAAGGAAATTCAGGAGAAAATTGCACTTTTGCAAGAGCAAAATCAATATAATCATCAAAATATAGCTACTCTAAAAACTGAAATAGAGGCACATGTTGCAAATTTGGAGCGTCAATTTAATGAGCGACTACAGCAATTAGAACAAAACATGAGCCAGCAACTAGAACAAATGCAAACACTGATGGCGGAGCGTTTGGTGAAACAACAACTCAAATTGGGACACCTGCTAGAAACGATGGGGAAAGAATTAACTAATGATACCAAATAGATGAGTTAATAACGTTCAAAAAAATAAACCAAATTTTATAAATTATATAAACATTGGTATAACTTTTAAAAATGGTTAATCCACATCAACAAGCGTTGCAACAGATTCGTGACATTTTGCTAAAAGAACATCAAAGCGAATTGGAACGTCTCCAGCATTCCATTGAAGACCAAGAAGAGTTATCCAAGCGAGTAAAACCTATCATCGAAAAACAAATTGAATACTTCAAGCAACATTTTCCAAATGAATTTCAATCTGTTATAGAAGGATTTATTGATAAGCGTATTAGTGAATCGCAGGAGCAGATTCTAAATGTAATTTATCCTGTACTGGGTAAGATGATTCAAAAATACGTTCAATTGCAGTTCGAGTTGTTTAGAGAAAGTATCAATCAGCAAATCAAAAAAAGTAGTAATTCTTTAGGACTTTTCAAGAAAAAACCTGTTGTAGAGAAGTTAATCAGTCAATTGGTACAAGTAAAAATAGAAGAAATATATGTTATTCAAAAAGGTTCAGGTATGCTTTTAGGCAGCGCATCTAACAGAAACTTGGTCAATCCAGTGGCGTTAGCTGGCATGTTTACAGCCATTAAACTTTTTGTAGAAGATGCTTTTCAACAGCGTACCCAAAATTTAGATTGTATTGAATACGAAAACTATCAAATTTGTATTCAAAACTTTCATAATTACTATATTGCGGTGGCAATTGATGGGCGGCTATCCGCGCAACAGGAATGGCAGTTGCGCCAAGAACTACTCACAATGGGCGAACAGGTTAACCTGATCTTAGGTAAGATAGATTATACTACAAACGGGAAAATCAAATGATATTAACAAAGTTTTTTGAACCAGCTTTATTATCATAATTATGTAATCAAAATCAACGTAGGGATTTCTTAATAATTTTTCTAAAAAAATATGTAATCGTTTGATTAATAAAGGTATCTGGAAGAATGATTTTACAAAAGCTACTGAATTGTAAAATTCAATTGCGTTGAAATTGAAATACTTACGGTTAATTGACTACAAAAGTCCTGTAACTATTACCAATTTAAGTAGTAATGAAAAGTTACAAGACAGATGGATATTCGTCTTATTTGTATAAAAATTATATGTTTTTTGATGTAGGTTATGGTTAGTATTTATACCATAAAATAATCAAAGAGCCAAATTCCATAAACGTATCACAAATGTCAGATTTATCAAAAAAAAATAATGCTTACGGGTAGTTTTGGGGTAGGAAAAACTTCCTTATTCAATCGGTTTATTCATCAGGTATTTGACGAAGTGTATCAAACTACAATAGGGGTGAAAGTAGATACCAAAGTAGTTGAAACGGCTTTGGGAGAAGTAAAACTAGCTATTTGGGATGTGGCAGGCGAAGTTACACAAAATAAAGTACCTGACACTTATTGGCTGGGCACCAAAGGCGTTATCTATGTGATAGACTTACACCGAACTTCTACTTTCGAGCACGTTGCAGCTGATTTGGAATACATCAAAAAGATGGTACCTGATGTAATCATCAAGATAGCTGCCAATAAAAAAGACCTAGTCACCGAAGCAAGAATCAAGGAAGTAGCCGAAAAATACCCTATTGATATCTTCACTAGCGCAAAAACTGGAGAAAACGTAGAAGAATTGTTTAAAAATTTAGCAGAAGTTGTTTTGTTGAAGTAATTTAGTTAAATGAACACCCAACATATTACGATTAATGAATTTGGACAGGTGATCCAAAGCGATGACGTATTATTTGACACTGCCCCTTACCAAAAGCATGAATCTGTGTTTGTCCCATTTCCGTTAGTAGAAAATATAATCGCTCACATTATTAGAACACAGCATCTAGAAACGGTTACTATTCCCAAAGTAGAAGCTGTACTTCCCTTTGGTAAGGCGGGTATTTTTGATTATCACCTTAGATTGCTCTCACTGACCAACACTAAACTCATCCAATGGGTAATAGAAGATCACACAGCGCGTTATCAACATGAGCGTTCACTGCGTCAGGAAAGGCAGGAAGATTTAATATCAAAAGAAGCAGGAAAATAGAACCCAATAAAATGGGTTGATAGCCCTTGAACTGAAAAAACAAGCAGCATGGAATTATAAATCGCCAAACACTTATAGATTTTGATTGGAGTAAAAATAGGATTTCTGGAAATAACAATTTGGGATGTTCTGGATGTCTTGATTGTTGGGTACTTGATGTATCGTGTCTATAAATTGCTGCGCGGTAGCATCACGTTTAATATTTTCATAGGACTACTTATCATCCTTGTCTTTTACTGGCTAGTGGATGTATTAAATATGCTGTTACTCTACAATCTTTTCAACAGTTTTGCACAAATTGGGGTATTCACTCTAGTTGTCATTTTTCAACCCGAAATACGCCGTTTTTTATTGTACTTGGGCGATAGCACCTTAAATCAATCAAACCTCTGGCGCAAAATACTTGATAGAAGTATCTCTAACGCAGACACTAATCAATCCGTACAAATAGATGCAATTATCACGGCATTAATCCATCTTAGCAAACACAAAATAGGTGCGCTCGTGGTGCTTGCCAACCACGTTAAGTTAGTAGAAATCAGTAGGACAGGTATTGCCTTAGATGCTGAAATTAGTCCTGAACTTTTGATTAGTATCTTCAACAAAGAAAGCCCTTTGCACGATGGTGCTGTATTAATTCACAACCACCAAATACACGCAGCAAGTTGTATTTTACCCGTTTCAGAAAATAACACTTTACCAACTAGCGTAGGGCTTCGCCACCGTGCGGCTATTGGTATTTCTGAAAAAGTAGATATTGCTGCTCTAATTGTATCGGAGGAAACAGGTTATGTATCGTATGCCTATCGAGGTGTTTTGCTTAGAAAACTATCGGAAGAAAAACTCTTGGAATTGTTGCAAAAGCATTATTAACTTCCCTTGCGGAATTGGTCTTTGGTAATGTATTCTTTTAGTATTCAATTGCTTGATGAGAAAATGGTTGAAAGGTTCAAAATAGAAATCGTCAAATGACCCCACAAACAAATGACCAATAAAACAAATCACCAACTGCTTATTACACGGTAAAAAAAAGGTTTTGTTTGTAGGTATAAATATTACATTTGTATTTCAAAACACAAACAAAACGAAATTTCATGCTTTTACAAACACTTATTGTTGCTGCTGCAATTTACGTAGCGATGCTGTTGTTCATCACCAGTTTTTCCAGAGCAAAAGAACGCAGCTCTAAAACCTACTTTTTAGCAGGTGCTGACTTAGGTGCATTACTAGGGTTTTTCACCTTTGCAGCTACCCTATTCAGTACCTTTACTTTTCTTGGGATGCCAGATTTCTTCCGAGAACATGGTGTTGGAGCTTGGATATTTCTTGCCGTTTCCGACATGGTAATGGTATTCGGATTGATTGCAGTGGGCTTCTATGTTCGCAAACGAGCTGTTCAACACGCCTACTATGGAATGTCAGGCTTTTTATCAGATATGTACCAGTCGAAATGGGCAGGTTATGTAGCACTTTTGGGTGCCTTTCTATTTTTAACGCCTTATGTAGCCATTCAAATTAGAGGAGTCGCATTATTTTTTTAACGCCGCATTCCTGACACGCTACCGATATGGGCTTGGGCTTGCATCATTGTCTCTTTAATGCTGATTTACAGTGAAATAGGCGGCTTAAAAGCGATTATTTACAGCGACGTAATGCAAGGAATATTAGTAACCATTATTATTTGGACGGTTGGTATGACTTGTTTGAATTATTTTGGCAGTATCGAAGCCATGTTTTGATGCCGTCGAGAAGCAAAACGCAGCCTTACTTTCTACGCCAGGTCCTAAAGAGGTGTTGGACGTTCAATTTTTAATTGGCTCCACTATCGCTATTGCTCTGTTGCCTTTCACTCAGCCTCAAATCTCCACGCGCCTTGTGATTATGCGCGACAACAAAGCCTTATATAGAATGGCTACGGGAATTGGTTTTTTTGCTATTTTAATCATTTTTCCCACAATTTTTATGGGGATGTACGGTGCGGTCCGTTATCCAAACGCCTCCACGTCAGAGTTCATTAGTTATTTATTGATTAATGATCAAGTGACAATAGTGGCTGCTTTTTCAATGATTGGCTTAGTGGCTGCTGCTATTTCTACCTCTGATTCTCAAATCTTTGCTTTAGGCAGTGAAGTGCGGTCACTCTTAACAGGGGAGGATAAAAAAAATGCTCCAAATTGGTAGGTGTCCATTCTTTTTTTTTTGCATTGATTGCGATGGTCTTCGCAATTTTAAGTAGCGACGAATTGGTATTGTTGGCACGCATTAGCTTTGCTGGAACTTCTTTGATGGCACCAATGATTTTTACAGGCATTTTTTACAAATCCGCTACGTCGCTCAAATGGTTACCATTTGCTACCTTGTTGGGGATTTTTACCTTTGTGGCAGCGCAATTCAAATGGATTCCTGTTCATGTGGGGTCGCTACGATTAGATTTATTTTTACTTTTGGTGTTGAGTCTTTTAGCGTTGATTGGTATGCTATGGACTAATAATAAAAAGTAGTGTAGGCTTTTCATTTTGAAATTTTAACCAAAATAAAATTTGGTTAAAATAAATTAAAAACGAAGAATTTCAGCAATTCTGTCATATTGTTCTAACGACTATGTTTGAAAAATTGATACCTTATGATGTGGCGCATTTGATATTAGGAGAATACCTGGACTATTATCATCAATTCAAACGCATCACCAAGCGCGCTAAAATTAGATTTGAAAATCGAGATTGGCATGGCATACAAGGTGCAGCCAAAGAGCGTGCCAATTTATACAAAAGCAAAATCGAAGAAACGGGCGAAAAAGTAAAAGATTTTTTAGCTAGCGATATCCAAAATAGAAGGTTATGGAGTCAAGTAAAGGAAATGTACTACGAGGACATTATGAACTTCAACACCCGCAATATTGCAGAAACGTTCTACAACTCTGTGTTCAGAGCCGTTCATCGCAGCCAAGCGAGCGCAGATGAGGAATTGATGTTCGTTCATGCCACTGGTACTTACAGAGAGTTTAAATCCACAGAACCTATTTTTTACACTTTTTATTTGGGAAAATCTCCACGCAGCCTATTTGAGCAAATATTTTCGTTGTACCTTTTTGATGCGCCCTTCGAAGACATTGACCGCGATATTCATTACTTGTCTTTGGCGCTCAATCAACACCTAGAAAAACTCCATGTCTCACCCGTAGGGCTACGGATAGAGATTCTAAAATCCATGTTTTTTCGAAATAAAGGGGCTTATATTGTAGGAAGGATCATTATTTTTAATAAAGCATTTCCGTTTGTTATTCCTTTGTTACATGAAGATAAAGGTATTTATGCTGATGCGCTGCTATCAAATTACGATGATGTGAGTTCTATTTTTAGTTACAATCGCTCCTATTTTCTAGTGGATGTGGATATTGTAACGGAAACTGTGGACTTCATTCGCAGTATTGTACCGACCAAAAGTGTGGGTGAGCTATATAATTCCATTGGTTTTGAGAAGCACGGTAAAACAGTTTTTTATAGAGACTTTTTGAGGCACTTGGAGCAAACAGAAGATAAATTTGTAATTGCTCCTGGTATTCCTGGTATGGTAATGCTTGTTTTTACTTTGCCTTCTTACAACATGGTGTTCAAATTGATTCGAGACCGCTTCATGCCACCCAAAAATGTGACTGCTGAAGAAGTAAAACAGAAATACGAACTTGTCAACTTACACGACCGTGTAGGACGTATGACCGATAGCCACATGTTCCAAAACCTAGTTTTTGACATCACCAGATTTAGTCCAGAATTGCTCAAAGAACTGCAACAAGAAGTAGCTTCAAAAATAACTATCACGGATAAAACTCTGGAAATCAAACATCTATATGTAGAAAAACGCATGATACCGCTCAATATCTTTTTGGAAAATGCCACCATGAAAGAAGCGCGCTCCGTGATTAATGACTATGGAAAAGCGATTAAAGAACTGGCAGCAGTTAACATTTTTCCGGGAGATATGTTGCTTAAAAATTTTGGTGTAACGCGCCTAAAGCGCGTAGTGTTCTATGATTATGATGAGATTGGGTTTCTCACGGATTATAACTTCCGACGTATTCCAAAACCCAGAGACGATGAGGAAGAATGGAGTGGAGAACCCTACTACCATGTGGGGGCGAACGATATTTTCCCAGAGGAGTTCCCCAAATTTTTAATTGGAAATCCAGCAATAAAGTCCATCTTTTATGAACTTCACCACGACTTGTACGACCAAAATTTTGGAAAGATACCCAAAAAAAGTTACAGGCAGGTGAAATCTTGGATACCTTCCCCTATCGTAGAAGGCTTAGATTCAAAAATCTTTATGGGTATTGAATTGTTGGCAGTTGATGTTTAGTTGGTAGGGCTTTGGTTACTCACGCTCAAATAAAAATCGTGTAATATTAAAATACCAAATACTTCAAAACTTACTTCATTGATTGTCAAGTAATAAAATTATAATTCATAACTAGCGCACATCATGGGAATAGTTTTTCGACTGTTTATTGCGCCGTTGTCGCGGCTACCACTTTCTGTTTTGTTTCGCATATCTGACGTGTTGTATGTAGTGCTATATTACATCATTGGATACAGAAAAAAAGTGGTGCGAACAAATATTGCAAACTCCTTCCCTACTCGCCCGCTGAAAGAGCGTCTTCAAATAGAACGCGATTTTTACCAGCATTTTTGTGACCTCATTTTTGAGTCCATTCGACTTTTTCAAATGCCACAAAAAGAATTGTTAGCGCGATGCACATTAACAAATCCTTCTTTAATAGAGCATTATGCGGCTCAAGGCAGGAATCTCATCTTCGTAGCTGGACATTACGGCAATTGGGAAATAGCAGTAACGGGTTGTAACCCTCAAATACCACATCAATTAATCGCCATTTATAAACCACTATCCAGCCGACTAGTCAATCAAAAATTGCTACAGTCTCGCAGTAGATTCGGCATGGCGCTTGTGCCTAAGAAAAAATTTAAAGAAGAAGTTGATGGCTACCAAACCAAGCTACACGCATTAGTTTTTGCCAATGACCAAGCTCCTTCTAGTAGCCAAAAAGTATATTGGACGGAGTTTCTTCACCAGCAAACCGCAGTACAAATGGGCACAGAAGTATATGCTAAACGGTATAATTATGTAGTATTGATGGGAAAAATAAAAAAAGTAAAACGAGGCTACCACGAAATAACTTTTGAAGTAGTGAGTGAATATCCTAACGATACCCCTGACGAAACAATTACCGAGCAACATACTAGAATCCTAGAACAACAAATTTTAGACTATCCTGCTCATTGGCTCTGGACACATCGGCGTTGGAAAATGACTAAACCATCTAATGCTTGAAATTCAAAACAGATGATACAATTCATAACTTACCAATTTACTACCTAAATACTTAATAAATCCTTAGCTTCGCACTCGGTTATGCTTAAACAAAGTTAATTTGCGAAAAACATAAGCTAAGCCCTAAAAATCAGACCAATAAAATCTTAAAATTCTCGCAAATTCTATCATACTTAGCATCAATCAATCATTATTGGGGTAACAACGAATCACGTAACGTCAATAACTTATTCAAATCCAACAACACAAAGCTAGTCATCGAGCTATGGAATATCAATCAAGAGCAACCGAAAAAAAGTGGCGACAGCATTGGGAAGCCCACCAAATCTATCGCGTAGAAATAGACAGCTACGACAACAACAAGCCTAAATACTACGTACTGGACATGTTTCCATATCCTTCTGGCGCAGGATTGCACGTAGGACATCCACTCGGATACATCGCTTCTGACATATTTTCGCGATACAAACGGCTAAAAGGCTTCAACGTGCTGCATCCTATGGGATTTGATGCCTTTGGCTTGCCAGCCGAAGAATATGCCTTACAAACAGGCATTCATCCCGCTATCTCGACGGAGCAAAACATGGAACGCTATCGCGAGCAATTAGCCAATCTAGGTTTTTCTTTTGACTGGAGTAGAGAGGTGGTAACCTGCGATCCTAATTATTACAAGTGGACGCAGTGGATTTTTACGCTTCTTTTTAACCACTACTACGACTTGGACGAGGATAAGGCAATGTCTATCGAAAGCCTTATCAAGCGATTCGAGAAAGGAGGTAACAAAAAGGTAAACGCTGCTACCACCCAAACCGAGCTTTTCAATAGTAAAGAATGGAAGGCAATGGCAGCAAAAGAACAGGAGGAAGTGCTAATGAAATACCGTTTGGCGTATCGGGAAGCTGGATACGTAAATTGGTGCGAAGCATTAGGTACTGTATTAGC
>JAAUTG010000129.1 GCA_012031785.1 Saprospiraceae bacterium
TCGGGGTGTTTTGTTGTTGCGCAATGGTTCTACAAAGGTTAGACTTCTCCGAAGTCGGGGTGTTTTGTTGCCGCACAATGGTTCTACAAAACTTCTACAAAGGTCAGACTTCGGAGAGGTCGGGATGTTTTGCTTTGTTACCTTCCTAAATATTAACTTTTCAAGATGAGTAATAAACTCATCCCTCATCTTAGTTATTCAACGCCCAGTTGTAGTCAATAAAAGTAACTTTTGCCTTAGCGTTAATTTTTACACTAGAATATTTGTTCAAATAGTCAATCAAATTACCAAAGTCGCTGCCATACCATTCAAAAATTTTGGATACTTTAATTTCGTTAGCTGTAATTTGGTTGAACTTGGTGTTGTTGATAAACAATTTAGTTTGTTGCTCCAAATTTGTATTCAAGTTTTGTGCAGTCCAAGCCTTGTTCAACAAGGGTGGACAAGACTTTGCAGCACAGTTTACTGCGAAGTGGATACGCGGCTCTTTAAACTGCAGACGAATGATGTCGTTTTCGATGCCATTTAAAGAATAGGTTTTAGTACCAATTTTTATCCATTTCACGTCCCATGGTTTTCCGCCGTGCAAGTCTTTGATGCTTTTTACTGACGGATTATCTAATATTAGCTTGACCGTGAAAGCATTATAAGCATTAATCCAATACGCTAATTGTTCTTCTTTTGACCAAGTGCTTTGCGGCGCACTGTTTTTCAATAAATCCAAATAAGTATCCAATTTTGCTTTGTCTGTTTTGAAGCCTTCGTAATTTACCTTCCCAGCACTACTAACATGCGTTTTCAGCAAAGTGTCCCAAGCAGTATGGTCAAAGGCAACAGGTGTGGTGGAGGTATTGGTTGGGGTGAATAAAGCCAAAAATGCGGCTACTAACATCGTAATCTTCATAAAAAAGTAATTTTACTGATTTTGACGTATAAACGCTCAATAGTAGCAGGATGTTGGAATAAGAACGATAACTTGTATTCCAATAGACAGTTTAACAAGACGTTAAGGCTTACAGAATGAAGATAAAATGGACCTTTAAAACGATTGATTTGCTACTGTACAGCAACGTTTGGATTGCTACATGCGCAGCAGCCATGACTTTGCAAACTAAGTATATTTTAACGAAACAATCACAATGGGATGCACTTTTCTTGTTTGTTTTTTGCGCAACCCTTGCTTTGTATGGGTTACACCGCATCGTAGGCATGGAAAGAGTAAAACCTTTTGAAAATATAATTAGATTTCACACCATATATCAGCATCGCGAATTGATACGCTGGTGTACGCTTGCGGCTATTGTCTTTGGCGCACTAATATTTTGCTATCTTTCCCGCGCCAGTCAATTCGCACTAGGTATTCCTGCCTTGATTTCCCTAGCTTATACCTTACCTATCCTCAAACGACAAAGAAGACTCAGGGACGTGAATGGCATCAAGATTTTTTTAATCGCTTTGGTCTGGAGTTGGATTACGGTCGGGTTAGTGGTCACGGAATACCAAATTACTTGGAATCGCATTTTTTGTATTTATTGCTGGAAAGATTTTTTTCATCCTTGCTGTTGCAATTCCGTTCGACATTCGAGACCTAGAAATAGACCAGTATCAACGTATTACAACTTTACCTAACCATTTAGGTGAGAAAAATAGCAAATGGTTAGCCATTTTTGTTTGGGAATTATGCTTTTTTTTACTTTTTCACTCTGGCAACTCGAAGTCTATCGGCATACACAGTTTTATAGTTTATTGGTGACCACCACCTTTAGCGGAATAGTTATTTGGAATCCTTTTCGAGTACAACACGATTATTACTATGCAGGCGTGGTGGATGGATTAATGCTGCTACAAAGCCTAGCGATATTGTAAAAAAATAGAGGAACTGCTAAATTACAGCATAATTAATTGTAAAATTTTACAAAAAAGGAATGAGATTTTTTAAATAATTCTCTACCTTAGTTGTTAAAATGTAATAAGGCTTACGACTTACATTTATATCATTTATTTGTTGTCAAAATCTAAGACTTATGAAAAAACTATTCGCTTTATTCATATTAACAAGTTGGCTTGGCACAATTTATGCAATTGATTATCAGAAAATTATACCGCCATTAAACGATAAATTATCCGTGGGATACATTATTACGCTTGACGGCAAACGATTAACAGGGCAAATTGGAGATGTGTCTTATTCTAATATCATCAGCAACGTAGAGTTTGTCAATGATTTTGGAACGCCTTATCAATTGAGAGCAGAGCTAATTCGAGGCTTCGTTTTCTTCAGGACAATAGCTTGGTGGAATACGAAAGTATTTACCAAGATGAATTTGGCTGTTGGGCTTATCTCAAGGTGATAGAGCGAGGAGAAGCACTCACTTTATTCAAAGCACCTGAATTGAAAACCAAGTATTCAACAGGAAATGATATTTTGGAAACACAAACCTTTAATATAGAAGAGTATTGGCTACAATTTCAAGGAGAAAAAGCCTTTCGTGTAAGTCGCTTAGGATTCAAAAATTCATTGAAAAGAAAACTGCGCCGCTACCCTACTCTAGCTACTCAATTAGGAAGTACTGGTTTAAAATACAAGGATTTGGCAGAGATTGTACGACAAATAAATGCCATCTACAAACAACAAAGAAGAACTATTTAAGCAAGTAGCGAAGGTTTTGGTTATCAGTTCAATAAACAGGATGAAGCATACAGGCGACTAATTCTGCGTCAATTCGTATATTTTTTTAAAAAACACTCCCCAAATTCTGTGACCTAAGTTATAAAAAACTATCTTTGCATTTACAGGTTGCTTACTTTTTATCACCTTAGTTTCCAAGGCGATACCTATCATTAATTTAACGAATTTATAATACTCATGTATAGGCGAAAAACCTAAATTATTATTTTTAACACCTATCAAATTTGATTTAAGTACCGTAATTCTATGAAGCACTTAGTTGAAATTGCTAAAATTATCACCAAAAAAAAGATAAAAAAAATCGAAATATTTGATGACCATGCTCTCATGGACACGCAAAGTAAATTCAATGAATTTTATGAGGCGTTGATGACTGGGAAATTCAAATCCGATAATGAAGCAGCCAAACACCTTTATGACGCTACTCCTTTGGACGAACGTTATCGCCAATTGAAGTCTCGTTTCAGAAGGCGACTTTTGAATACCTTGTTTTTCTTAGATGTAAACTTACCCGCTACCTCTACGTATGACCAAGCCTATTATTCCTGCAATAAAAACTGGGCATTGGTAAAAATATTGATGGCAAACCGCGCCGATAGTACAGCAGCTTCTTTGGCTTCTCAAATTTTGACCACTGCACTAAATTATCGCTTTGCAGATTTAATTGTTAATTGTGCAAGGATTTTAAGGGCAAATGCAGCAGAATTGGGAGAAGAAAAATTGTTTGAGGAATACGATTATCATATCAAACAATATGCCAACATCTTGGATGCAGAAATTCGCTCTGAAGAATTTTATCAACGAGTTATCTTGAATTACCACACTGAATTTGATGAGAATAAGGATTTTATGGAGCGACTTAATACCTACTGTATCGCCCTAGACAGCCTTTCTCAGCAATACGATTCTCCTGTTATCAAGTACAATAAGTATTTAGTATGGAGTTATCGCCATGAGATCATGGGTGATTACACCAAGATGCTAGAGGTATGCGGAGAAGCGGAGCAATATGTAGAACAAAATCCAATTTACTACCAGTCCGACCGAGTACACACCATTTATTTAAAGAAAATAACTGCCTATCTGCATTTGCGCACCAATCTGTCAGGATTATCGCTCTTCGAGGCTTATGAAACTGCCTTCAGCAGGGGCAGCGATACTTGGTTTACGTTTCAAGAATATTGTTTTCTCTATGCCATGCACGCCAAGCATTACGAAAGCGCATTAACAGTGTTCAACGAAACAATAAGTTTTCCGGGCTTCAAACGTACAGAATCAGAAGTACAGGAGAAATGGCATGCCTTTCATGCTTATCTAAACTACGCGCTACAATACCTTTACAAAGGCGATATGAATTGGAAAGAAGTAATCGTCAAAAACTTTCGCGTTAACAAACTTTTAGTACAATCTTTGCTATTTCCAAAAGAACAAAAAATTTATATTATCCATATTTCCACTGCTCAATTACTTTACTGCATAGAGGATAAGAATACACGTAGGCTCAAGGACATTATTGGGATATTAGGCGGACACCTCAACAAAACTTTTAGAAAAGAGGAGTATTATCGAGTGATGCAATTCATTCGTTTATTGCAACAACTGTTAAAAGCAGATTTTGTGGAAAAGGACATGACCAACACCGAAAAATACTATCGCCGCCTGACGGAGGAAGCCACTTTTCTTTATCGTGGCTTGTTGAGAGAGCTAGAAATTATCCCTTATGAAGATTTGTGGAAGCTCATTCTCGAAAGGTTGAAAAAATAAATTCAACTCAATTGCGGATATTATTCAGTTCGCAATTGGCGTTTGGCTGATTGGTTTTAGCATAAAAAGGATTTTCATACTTGTGTGGAAAACCTATACATTGAGCATAGTTAAAATAATTTTGTTTAAACAAAAAGCGAATAGCCAGTTGAGTGTTCATCAGGAAGTAGAACTAAGATACACCCTGTTTGTGCTTCCTGATTGATACCTGCTCATTCTTGACGACTGCGCTGCATAAATTGATACCATTCCTCCAAGCGCGGTTGTATCAACAACACAATCCTTCTGTTTTGAGCTTTTCCCATTTTGGTATCGTTGTTTGCAATTGGCTCGCTATCTCCTTTGCTGGCAACCGTCAAATTCTTAGCCGACAGTTGATTGACCAATGCTTTTGAAGCAGTGGAAGCCAGTTGATAGGCGGTTGCCCAAGCATCTACACTTTTGGAGGCGTTTTTTTCTACATGCCCCACCACCGTCACATCCACTAGTCGCTGTGTTTTCAAAATTTCGCCTACTTGCGTCAAAGCCATAACTCCTGATTCGCTCAAACGATTGTTAGAACTGAATAAAAAAGAATGTGGGAAACCAATCAAAACCTCTTGCTCCAACCGCTGTAAAGTCACACTTGTAGCATAAGGCTGTAACGCCGCTTCCAACTTAGCGTACAGTTCCTTCATAATCTGAGTTTTAAAATTAGCTTCTTGTTGCATCTGCCGTATTGCTTGGTCGCGTTTCTCACTACTCAATTGTTCTTCTTGCACAGCAATATCGTAGCGTTGTTTCAACGTCGTCATTTCCTCCGTCAAAGCATTAACCGCTTGCACAAGTACTTTATTTTGGCGCGCAAAGGCTGCCAAATCAGTTTGAACACCCCACAAAGAGTCACGGAGTACCATATTTTTGCTAATCCAGTGACTGACTTTTGTTTTTTCTCGTTGCAAATTATTGGTTAATTCTACCGCTACTTTCCTAAACCCTTCTTTTTCAGCAACTTCATTTAAGAATTTTTTCTTACTCACACAAGCAGAAAGCATTAGCGAGCATACAACTACTACAATAGGCAGTCTCATAGTTACGAGTTAATTGTTTAATAATAATTTAGTTATAAAAAATTAACACTTTAAAACGCTTTCTGATTTCTTGCTTAATTTTTAGAAAAAAATAAAAAATTACAACAAAAAAATCCGCAAACCCAACTTCGGAGAAGTCCAACCTTTGTAGAACCTTTGTAGAACTACCCCCATAATTGGATGGCTTATCAGTCAAGATACAGAGAGACAGGTGTATAAATCAGGAAGATAATAAAGAGATGAAACCTTTTGGGGAATTGACATCCAATAAAATAATTTAAAAACAAGCAACACGTAAGTTACTCGTCATCAAACAACAAACTCCGCATGGGAGATCAACTTACTTTTTAGAAATACGTCTTGTAACAACCACATTTCCTTGCTTGTCTAGCAATTGCACTAAATAAATCCCGTTAGAAAGGTCACTGATATCATACCAATTTCTCCCTTCCACTGCTACTAATTTCTTCATAGGTTTTACCGCCATGTTGAAATAATCAACTCACTGACTTTAGCGTCGGTGTTATAAAACTCTATATATTCCGTAGCAGGATTAGGGTAAATTTTGAAATCAACCTTAGAAACTAATCCACAACCATTGCACGAAGCACTGGAAATGGACTGTGCGCTCAACGCCCCCAAGAAAAAAATAAACAAAATAGATAGTAACGTTTGCTTCATGTAGTTTTATTTTATCTCTTAATCATTATTTTACAAAAGTAGCGTATTTTTTTTATTTTGCAAACAAAATAATTTCATATTAAATAATAATTAACGAAGTGGAAGCAAAACGTTGGTAACTGGTGCAACTGTACTGCAAAAGGTGGATTCATTCGAATTAAAAATAAAATGCACGGGTACTCCACCGTCAACAACAAGTAAAATAAAACATCTTTATTTGTTTTTTCCCCTCCGCTAATCCTTTCTTGATTATCTTTGTTGGTGAAAGTGGAAGTAGTTTATCATTCATTGTAAAACACTTGTGAGTTTGTTTTTGCAGAATCTGTTTCATAAGCAGCCTTACAGTGCGGTGATAAAATACGAGTTACAAGGGAAGAGTTGAGGGTTTATTATTTGATAATGAATGAATTGTAAGATAAACTATCAACATAGTATTCTTTCTTTTGTAGATACTTACAAAAGCAATTTCGCAAAAAAAATATCAATGTTAGACGATAGACCCATAACAGACTGGTTGCCCATTACAAAGCCCGAAGTAGAAATGCGTGGTTGGGAAGAGTTGGATGTTATTCTAATTCGGGAGACGCTTATGTAGATCATCCTGCTTTTGGGACTGCTGTCATTGGCAGAATCCTAGAAAGTGAAGGGCTACGAATTGCCATTGTGCCACAACCCAATTGGCAAGACGATTTGCGAGATTTCAAAAAGCTAGGTACGCCACGTCTCTTTTTTGGAGTGACTTCTGGTTGCATGGATTCCATGGTGAATCACTACACTGCTTCTAAAAGAAGACGCTCTACTGACGTGTACACGCCTGGTGGTGCTGCCGGGTTTCGCCCAGACTATGCCGTTACAACTTACACTAAAATACTCAAAAATCTTTACCCCGACGTACCTGTGTTGATTGGAGGCATTGAGGCTTCTTTGCGCCGTGTCACGCACTACGATTATTGGGCAGATAAACTATTCCCATCTATTCTAGAACTTTCAGGGGCGGATCTCTTGGTGTATGGCATGGGCGAAATGCCGCTTCGAGAAATAGTGCGATTACTCAAAAAAGGAGTGCCTTTCAGTAGCCTTACTACCATTCCGCAGACTGCCATACTGCGGAAAAAGGACGATAATATACCTACGCGCAAAGAATGGAAAGACCTTTGGCTCAATGCCCATGAACAATGCCTAAAAGATAAACTGGCTTATGCTGCTAATTTCAAGCACGTAGAGCAAGAATCTAATAAAGTGCGAGCAGACAGAATTTTACAAAAGGTATGGGATAAAACATTGATAATCAATCCACCTTATCCACCTATGTCAGAAGAGCAAATTGATGCTTCTTTTGACCTACCCTACACCCGTGTGCCGCACCCAAAAGTACAAAAACGCGGCTCAATTCCAGCTTACGAGATGATTCGCTTTTCCATCAACATGCACCGAGGCTGTTTTGGAGGTTGTAGTTTTTGCACGATTTCTGCTCATCAAGGCAAATTCATTGCTTCCCGTTCAGAGGCTTCAATTATGAAAGAAGTGGAAGCAGTCACCAAAATGCCTGACTTCAAAGGTTACATCAGCGACTTGGGTGGACCTTCTGCCAACATGTACCGCATGAAAGGAAGAGTGCAAGAAATTTGTGACCGATGCGTTAGTCCTTCCTGCATTCATCCAGTCATTTGCAGCAATTTGGACACTAGCCACAAGCCTTTGACCGAGCTTTACAAAAAAGTGGATGCTCACCCGAACGTCAAAAAAGCCTTTGTAGGTAGTGGTATTCGCTACGACCTCCTAGTGGATAGCTACAACAAGAACAACGATGGTAGTTTAGACGAATACATGGAACAGTTGGTGAGTAAACACGTTTGCGGTCGGCTAAAAGTTGCACCAGAACACACTTCTGATGAGACGCTCAAAATCATGCGCAAGCCTTCCTTCAAGCACTTCCATGAGTTCAAAAAGAAATTCGACAAATACAATCGAAAACACGGTTTGAACCAGCCCTTGATTCCATACTTCATTTCTAGCCATCCTGGCTCACAAGCAGAAGATATGGCAAACCTAGCGGCAGAAACAAAAGACATGGGCTTTCGCTTGGAACAGGTACAGGATTTTACTCCAACTCCAATGACCGTAGCCACGGTCATTTACTATTCTGGCGTGCATCCTTACACCTTGCAACCTGTCTATACTGCTACTAGTGAAAAAGATAAAAAGCAGCAACACCTTTTCTTTTTTTGGTACAAACGCGAAAATCACCAGCAAATTCGGGAAAACTACGGAGCATTGGACGCGACGACCTCATTGAAAAATTGATAGCTGACAAGAAAAAATTTCAAAAGCGCGAAATCGTCAAACAACGCTCTAAACAGCAAGACAAACCTAAAAAACGATAACACGCGCGGTAGATAATTGGTGATTTGGTAAAAAATGGTTTAGCATGATGGCTCGAAACAAACCTTTTGCTCCCTACCAAATCACCAACCCAACAAATGACCAAATAAAGATTTTTTTCTTCCAATAATTATTTGCAGATACTATCACAATTCCATACCTTTATCTTCAAACGAGTACCAACATGAATTTTAATCATCTTTTCTGTTTATTTACGTTCTTAGTTACGCTGGCTGCTTGCCAGCAAGAAAAAGGTAGAGATTACTCTAATTTCCCAAAGGCAACGCACCTGAACGCAAAAGCGGAGGGTTTTGAAGTACAAACCATTCATCAAGGTAACGGGGAATGGCTTTCCATCACCACCGATCCACAAGGTAGGCTCCTGGTTTCGCCAAGAAAAGGAAATCTACTGCGCTTCACTGTGCCTGCGGATAGCACCCAAACCTTACAAATTGATACCTTAGACATTGGAGTCAACGATTGTCAAGGTTTACTGTATGCTTACGATCATCTGTACATGATGGGGACGAATAAAGATACCATTCGCGGTATTTTTAGAGTGCCAGACCTTGATGGAAAAGGCAACTACGCCGAACCCGTTTTGATGCTAGAAGTACCCAAGAATGGCGACCACTCTGGACATACTTTGGCACTAGGTCCAGAAGGGGCAATTTATTTTCTGACGGGCAACGAAAATCGCCCACCAGTAGGCGACAACGTTTCCTACGTCTATCAAGACTGGCGCAACGACCATTTGATGCCTATGAAAAGCATTTTTGGTGTTTCCCAAACGCCGCCTGGTGGCTATGTGGTTAAAACCGATTCTATCGGAAGCCATTGGCAGCTTACCTCCTACGGATTGCGCAACCCTTACGACATGTGTTTCAGTCCCGAAGGCGAACTCTTTACTTTCGATTCGGACATGGAATGGGATTTCAACCTGCCTTGGTATCGCCCAACGCGCGTCAATCACTTGGTGTCAGGAGGAGACTACGCTTGGCGACAAAGCACGGCTAAACGCTTCGATTTTTATCCCGACATTTTACCTTGTGTGATGGAATTTGGACGTGGTTCACCGACCGCTACGCTGTTTGGCACAGGGGCTGCGTTCCCTGAAAAATACCAAAAAGCACTATTTCTAGGCGACTGGTCGTATGGCAAAATCTACGCCATGTTCTTAGAACCCAACGGTGCAACTTTCAGTGCTACTTACGAACCCTTTGTGACAGGTCAACCGCTCAACATTACTGATATGATAGTCGGGCAAGATGGCGCGCTATACTTCGTGACAGGTGGAAATGGTACGGATACAGGACTTTATCGCATCGTTTACACAGGTAAAGAAAAAACAACACCTGCAAACATCAACACCGACTTACATCCTAACTTAGTGTTGCGAAGAAAACTAGAAGCCTATCACTTCGCAAAAGATACTTCGGGCTTATCCCTAGCCTTGCAGCACATTAGCCACGAAGACCGATTCGTGCGCTATGCAGCCAAAACCATCCTAGAACGCCATTCGCCAAACCTTTGGCAAGCCCATTTGGCAAAAGCCACCACGACCCATGCAAAAATCACTTTGCTCACAGCTTTGATTCGCGCTGACTCTACGGATAGTTTCCAAAATCTTATCTTCGATCAATTGGCTGCCCTGCCATTTGGGGAGTTTTCGGAACAAGAAAAACTAGCTGTGCTACGGCTTTACGCCCTTGCTTTTTTGAGGTCAAAAACTATTCCAACTGACAGAGTGGGTGGAATCTACGCGGCTTTAATGCCTCACTATCCTGCCGCTGCTGACACGCTCAACAAAGAAATGAGCCGCGTCGTTTGCTACCTTGCCACTTTACAAGGAGAAGGCAGCCAAGCCATTACCACCACCTTGAATTTATTGGAATCTACAACTGACCCTGTACAGTTTATTCATTATTTGGAAATGATACGCGCCATACCAAGTGGCTGGACTTTAGAACAACGTTCCGCCTATCGCCATTGGATACGCTATGCTCAAAACAACCTTTCTGGAGGTTCTCTATTCGGCTACTTTTTGAAACGAAATGAAAAAAGAATTCGATGCCACTTTAACGCCAGAAGAACTCGCTTGGCTGAAAACCCATCCAGACCAACCATTGAAAGCCAACTACGAAGGTCCCGTCAAACCTCAACCCAAAGTGGTGCAATCTGCTTTTGAAGCCCCAACCACTTTCACGCAATGGAAAATGGAAGATTTGCAGTACGGACTAGAGTTGGTTAGTTCACCGCGCAATCCGCTACAACGCGACTTCAATCGCGGACAGCGAATGTTCAGCAAGGGGCAATGCTACAATTGCCATTACATGATTAACAAAGGCGGCGGATTTGGACCAGAGCTAACGCTGGCAGGTAATTCATTTTCCGCAGAAGACCTCCTCATAGCGATTCTTGAACCTTCCAACGACATCAACAGCCGTTTCCCATCCACGCTATTTGAGATGAAAGATGGCAACACAGTGGCGGGACGCATCATATCCGAAGACGGCGAACGCTACGTAGTACAAGCCTCCTATGACCCAGCCACCGCTCAAGACGTAATGAAAAACAGCATCAAAAAGCGACAGGAAGCTGACTACTCGAGTATGCCAATTGGCTTAGTCAACACCATGAACCGAGAGGAAATCATGGACTTACTCTACTTCATCATTCAAGTAGCGGGCATGGACAAAGATAGCCTCAATATGACGGTTTTTGAAGATAAACCCATCTTTGAAAAAGGCGATTCGTCACTCATTGAAATGATTAGTTTCAGCAACAGAGGCAACATTCATTACACACTGGACGGCACAGAACCAACCCTCAAGTCTGCTCGCTATCAAGCACCGTTCTTCGTCAAAACCAGTGCCTCCGTCCGAGCAAAACTAATAGATGGAAAAACCAGCAGCAAAACCATTGTGCGACAAGTGCACAGCGTCAATCGCGCAGAACACGGCTTGGATTGGAAGCTCTACCGCAACGTAAGCGAACCATTCAAAGTGGCAAGCAATCAGCAACCTGACGCTACTGGCGTAGCCTATCAAATCGAAGTGCGCTCCATCGCAGAAGCGGAAAACAACTTCGAGATCCATTTTGAAGGCTACCTGCAAATTGACGAAACCGACGACTATAAGTTTTACACTAAACAAGATGATGCCGTAAAAATCTACATTGATAACAAGTTAGTCATAGATGCCTCCTCGCGCCGTTGGGCTAACGATTCCGCAACCACCACCCGACTTACGGCTGGAAAACACCGCATCAAGATTGAATTTTACGACAACCTCTCGTTTGAATACCTAGACATAGAATACGAAGGCAATCGCCTATCGCGTCGCCAAATTCCAGGCGATCAGTTCCACCGCTCCAAACCTGCTTTATAACCAGGTTTGACAGCACAATGCAGTTGAGCAAGCCACTTTAAAATGGTCTCCTCAACTGCATTCTTATCTTAACTGAACCATCCAAATTGTGGTAGGTATAGTTTCTCGTGTGGCTGCTCCAACGCCTGCATGGACACTCGTTTTAACACGGCTTTGCGCACCAATTTTTAAGTCAAAAAGCATACCACTCCAATTGCCCATCAACAATCATTTCCCCAACACCGTGTAAAATAAAATAACACACAATTGATTTAGTTGGCGTGCTTCCATGCTCCATTAGCGCAAAGTTAACTGTAATGAGTCTGGATAACCAATGGTTGAAGACCGCTTGGGTTTTCGTTAACGTAGCTCAGGTTGAGGGAAAGAATAAAGTGGAGATATTTTTTAGGTTCGTCTTTTACAAGGTTCATCTTAGAACATAGATTGCACGGCTTAAATAAATGTTTACGGATATTAGAGATGACCTTCTACGAAATCCCTTAGAATGCCTCAAATTCTACCCCTACCCTACCTCAATCTTAAACTTGACTTGAGCAAGGGTTTACCTTGAAGGGAAACCGTCACTGATAACTCATCCCACTAACAACCCAAACGCGACAACTCACCATCAATACTACCTTTTTACATTTTTTCAATTATTTTTTTAATTTGTAGCCATTTCTTAAAATTTTATACTATTTCATAACGTTAAGGTAATAAAATTTGTAACTTTTTTGGTCTTGCTGCATTACAAATAACAAAGCAATTGCATTGTTTTTTTAAACACTATAGCTATGAAAAAACTCCGATTATTAACCATTACCTTCGATACCGAGATCAAGCCCTACGAAACCCCTGCCTTTCGTGGTGCGGTCATAGAACGAGTCGGTATTCAACATACATGGTTTCATAACCATCAAATTGATCCAGATACAGACCACCAGTATTATTATCGCTATCCTTTGGTGCAGTACAAATGCAACCGCAAACAGCCAGTGCTGATGTTTCTTGACAAAGCGGTGGAGGA
>JAAUTG010000130.1 GCA_012031785.1 Saprospiraceae bacterium
CATTGGTATTTTATTTTTGGGGGTTCTGCAGAGCCATTGTATCATTTGCATCAGCCACCTACAGGGCTTGGTATTTCGCCCAACACAGTAGAAGCTGCTCGTTTTGCAATGTCCACCATGTATATGCACTGGACTTTTACGCCTTACGGGATTTATACTTTGACGGGATTAATGTTTGCGCTGGTGTATTACAACCTCAAGCAGCCTTTTAGCTTAGGTTCGTTACTCTATCCCTTGCTGGGGGAGCGCGTACATGGTCCGATTGGTAATGCTATTGATGCGATATGCTTGTATAGTTTGGTGGCAGGTATGGCAGCCTCTTTAGGTGCTGGCATTTTGACTATTGCTGGCGGATTGGATAAGTTGTTAAATATTGCAGATACTCCTTTCACGTTGGGTATGATTACCATAGCGATTGTGGCCACTTTTGTGATTTCTGCGGCAAGTGGACTTTTAAAGGGAATTAGCGTCTTAGCTAATATCAATATTATTGCATTTTTAGTGATTTGTGTTTTTGTCTTTGTGTTCGGTCCGACTCTTTTTTTGTTACAATTTGGGGTAGAAAGTTTGGGAGACTACGCTGTGAATTTTTTTCAGCGAAGTTTATATACTGGCGCAATCGTAGATAGTGACTGGGTGAACAGTTGGACTATTTTTTACTGGGCAAATTGGCTGGCGTGGACTCCTGTGACTGCGCTTTTTTTGGGTCGGCTATCTTATGGTTATACGGTTCGGGATTATATTAACTACAACTTATTGTTACCCGCACTTTTTGGATGCGTGTGGATGATTGTTTTCAGTGGTACAGCTATTTATTTAGATTTTTTTGGTACACAAAGTCCTTTGTATCAAGTTTTGCAAAACAAAGGTCCAGAAAACGTCATGTATGCAGTGTTTGATGAATTACCGCTGCCTCAAGTGATGAGTATTTTTTTCTTGTTGGTCTCTTTTCTTTCTTACGTGGCTGGCGCGGATGCGAACACTTCCGCTATGGGTGGTATCAGCTCAACTGGTATTTCGCCAAGTAGCCCAGAACCTTCTTTTTTGATAAAATTGATTTGGGGAATGGTGGTAGGGCTAATCGCTTGGATTATGGTAGCTTTTGCAGGTATTGATGGTATTAAAATGACCTCTAATTTGGGCGGTTTTCCAGCTTTATTTTTAGTATTGGCAGTAAGCTTTGGAATGATTAGAATGATTAGACGCGGAATGCTAAAAGAATAAAAATAGAGTTAATGAATGAAAAGTTACTTGTCGAAAGCAGCTTTTTAAAGTTATTGAACGTCAACATTTGAAGCGTTTGTATCGTTTTTTAGACGTTATTGATATTGTGCTGATAGCTTTTGCCAAGCTACTCAGTATCATTTATTTATTGAAAGTTTCAACACAACATTTATCTAAAATGATTCAGAAATCACTTGTTTTATTTTCTTTATTGTTTCTATTTGGTTGTTCAAGCAGTGAAGAAGAGGAAGTAGTTAGCTTTGAAGAGCAACTGGAAATAGACCTTGATATTATTGCTAAATTCTTGAAAGACAATAATTTAGTTGCACAATCTACTGCTTCTGGATTACATTACATTATAGACACTGAGGGAAGCGGTGAATTTCCAACCATCCAAAGCAACGTTACCGTTAATTACAAAGGCTATTTTGTGAATGGTGATATTTTTGACCAAACCACGACTAGACCTGCTACTTTTCCACTTAATGGCGTAATTGCAGGCTGGCAGGAAGGTATTCCGTTGTTCAAAAAAGGAGGGAAAGGAAGGTTGATTATTCCTTCTTATTTAGGTTATGGCTCTAACAGGCAGAATGGTATTCCTAGAAACTCCGTGCTGGTTTTTGACATTGAATTGATTGACTTTTAAGATATTGGAGCGTCTTACGGATGAGTTAGATGTTATCTAAAAATACTAATCAATTGATTTCTAAATTTTTAGAAACCTTCAATTGATTAGTATTTAGTATGTAAAGTTATGCAAAAAGCTAATCACGAATCAAGAACTGCATACCAAGCAATTATCGCATTGACTGATAAAAAAAGCATTTAATGCCTATCGCACTAAACGCTTTTTAACTAGAGGTCACGAGCGGAATCGAACCGCTGTACGAGGTTTTGCAGACCTCTGCCTAACCGCTCGGCCACATGACCATCTTTATTTGGATTGCAAAGATAATTTATATTTTATTAAACACAATTCTTTTTCAAATAGTTTCAAAAAATATTTCGTTTTTTAGATGAGTTCATCAATCATGTTGCGTAACATCAGTTTATAAGATTTGCTAGATTTTAGGGCAGATTAATTAAATTTTAAAGATTTATCCTATCTTGCTGAAGAATCAAATCCTATTAAGCTATAATTTGTTCAAACAAAATACTATTATATAATTTTTAATCATGAGGATATTATTTTTTAGTGTAGCCACATTGCTACTTTTATTATTAGGCTGTAAACCTACACAAAGCCTTATCTCTTTTCCCTTGGAGGAGGAGAGAACTATGGATACTATATTTGTCAGTGCTAATGAGCTTGACATAGAATCCCCTGAATTGCTAGATGAAACGGGAGAAGAAGAGCAGATTGCTGCGACCAACTACGAACTACCTGCGTTTAATGCAAGCCAAACGCGCACCCACGACTTGTTGCATACCAAATTGGAAGTAAGTTTTAACTGGGAAAAGGCAACAAGTGAATGGAAAAGCTTATTTGAAGATGAAGCCACTTTTCTATGCTACTAATGAGGTAACGCTTGATGCAAAAGGCTTTGAGTTCAAACAACTTTCCTTCGCAGGTAAATCGGATAATCTTAAATACCAATACGATGGACAGCAAGTAAAAATTGACTTAGGAAAAACCTTTACTAGAAAAGATACATTTGAACTTTTCTTTGATTATGTAGCTACACCTGAGCAGTCTGGCGGCAGTGATGCTATAACTTCTGATAAAGGCTTATTTTTCATTAATGCTGATGGCACAGAAGATAAACCGCAGCAAATTTGGACACAGGGCGAGACAGAAAATAATTCGCGCTGGTTTCCAACTTTTGACAAACCTAATGAGCGTTGCACACAAGAAATATACATCACTGTGCAGGACAAATACAAAACCCTTTCCAACGGACTACTAACAAAGTCCACAAAAAATGCAGACGGCACTCGCACGGACTATTGGAAGATGGATCAACCGCACGCTCCTTATTTGTTCATGTTGGCAGTTGGAGACTTTGCTGTGGTGCAAGACAGATGGAAAGACATTCCATTAGAATATTATGTCGAGCCAAAAGTACCGCGAACTGGGCAAAGAGATATTTTTTCCTCATACCCCCTGAAAATGTTAGGGGTTCTTTTTCGGATAAAATTGGGGTGTAAAAATATCCATGGAAAAAAATATTCGCAAGTTGTCGTAAGGGATTATGTGTCTGGGGCTATGGAAAACACCTCAGCAGTCGTGTTTGGAGAATTTATGCAAGGCGACAAAGATTTCTTAATGGACAACTTAACCAATGAAAAAGTAGTAGCGCACGAGATGTTTCACCATTGGTTTGGGGATTACGTGACTTGCGAAAGCTGGGCGAACTTAACCATGAATGAAGGTTTTGCTAATTACAGCGAATACTTGTGGTTGGAACACAAATACGGAAAAGACGACGCAGATTACCATTGGTTACAAGAGCTTCGCGGCTATTTGGGGCAGGGCGAGACGCTTCCACTGATTCGCTACGGCTATGGTGATAAAGAAGAAATGTTTGATGCACACAGTTATAACAAGGGGGGGATGGTATTACACATGCTTCGTCAATTGGTAGGTGATGAAGCATTTTTCGCAGCTTTGAACCTGTATTTGACCAGAAATGCTTACACAGAAGTAGAAGCTGATGAGTTGCGCTTGGCATTTGAAGACATCACTGGAAGAGATTTAATTTGGTTTTTTGACCAATGGTACTTCAATGCAGGTCATCCAGTACTGGATATCACTTACGGATATGATGCAGCCAGTAAAATGGTGAGCGTGGCAGTGGAGCAACAACAAAAAGGAGACCAAATACCGCCTATTTTTCAAATACCTACCACAATAGATATTTATTTGGGGGAAGGTAAAAAAATTAGCAAAGAAGTATTGGTTAACCAGCGCAAACAGTTCTTTGAGTTTGAAGTACCTAATGCACCCAAATTGGTGAATTTTAACAGCGATAAGAAACTTTTGGCGGTAGTAGAAGAGAACAAAAGCGATGAAGAATACGTCTTTCAATACTACAATGCACCAACTTATTTAGATCGCTACGAAGCTTTACAAGCACTTGGCGAGTCAGAGTCACCACTGGCTTCAAGCGTTTTTCAAGCGGCATTAGACGATAAATTCTATGGACTGCGCGAACTTGCTGTCTATCAAGTGAATATCAACAACGAAACTATACAGAAAAAAGCGATTTATCTAGCGGAGAATGACCCCAAAGCGGCAGTGCGCAGAGCAGCTTTAGAGCAGCTATCGTCAGTAGAAGGTGAAGATTTTTCAGCCTTGTTTGAGCGCGTCATCAAAAATGATGTAGCTGCTAGTGTGAAAACAGCCGCACGTCTAGCGGTTTCTGACCGATACGCAGCGACTGACAATTTACAATATCTCACTTTTTTTGAAGAAAACTGGGATAAAGTAGATAACTACGATGCGATTGCTTTTTTCCGCAATTATGCAGCATTAGCCGCTAAAGGAGACGTAACTCAAATTCAATCTTCTGCGGATAAGCTAAAAGTCATAGCTGTTAAAGAAAGTTCCATTTGGAAACGTTTTTCAGCCATGAATGCCATTTTCGGAATGCACACTTTACTGGCGCAGCAAATGGAAGAGGATGCTACGAAAGCTACGACTTTCAAAGCATTGGACGACAATTTGTTACAGATGATACAAGACATCAAATCACAGGAAAAGGACTCACAATTGCAGCAAGTGTATAATGCTAGATTTAATTAAAAAATAACTGGTGGAAAATGGAGTATTAATGCTTCATTTTCCATCGCTTCATTTTAAATCCTCCATTTTTTATTCATTGCAAAACAACAACCACAATACAATGACAAACTACACTTTACACGAACGATTTGTAGCGGCTCGACCCAAGCGTATCTTAGCGTTGGATGGTGGCGGCATTCGCGGCGCATTGACGCTAGGTTATTTGGAGCATGTAGAAAAATTACTTCAGCAGCGTCATCAAAACCCGAGTCTTAGACTATGCGACTATTTTGACTTAATTGGTGGAACCAGCACAGGGTCTATCATTGCTGGTGGATTAGCGATTGGAATGAGCGTGGCAGAAATTAAACAAAGATACAGTGAATTGGGAGCAACTATTTTTGGAAAGACACGCTTGCTTCACCTTTTTCGACAGGCTAAATTCGATCATGCTGCCTTAGAAAAAGGCTTGCAGAATACTTTTGGGGACATTTGTTTAGGAGACGATACTTTAAAAACTGGTATCTGTATTTTTGCCAAAAGGGTGGATACACAAAGCCTTTGGACGCTTAATAACAACCCGAATTTCCCATACTATGACTATGATAAAAAGATAAAACTTTGGGAGGCAATTCGCGCTAGTGCGGCAGCACCTACTTATTTTGAACCTATTGACTTAGAAGCCTTATCCGATGGCGAAGAGTTAACAGTACGCGGTATTTTTACGGATGGCGGAATTAGTCCTGCTAACAACCCTGCGCTGCATCTTTTAATGATGACCCAAGTTAGCAAATATGGCTTCAACTGGAAAGGAACTAGCGATGATTTATTAGTGGTATCAGTAGGAACAGGACGTTCAGAAATAAAGTATGATAAAAAGAAAGTGAGCGATTGGACGACTTTGAATTGGGCATCCACTATTCCCAATATGATGATGGCAGATGCTTCAGACTATAACGAGATAATCATGCAGTTGCTATCTCAGTCGCCGACACGCCGACATTATGACAGTGTGATGAAGGATTTATCTGGAGAATTATTGGGAAGAACGCCCCTTTGTACTTATTTACGCTACAATTTTTTGATGTCTGCGTCTAACTTTAAGGATTTGGGAGGCTTGTATGCTAATTTAGATGAGGATGAAATAGAAGATTTAACCGATTTCACGAAGGGAAAAAACGTAAATCAACTTTACGAAATTGGTAAGATAGTAGGGGAAAAAGAAGTAAATGCAACCCATTTTCCGTTTGTATTCGATGTATAGTTTCGATGAAAGATTAGATTGTGTAGCGTCTTGCCCTTAAAATTCATTTTAAGGACGTATCAAATACATTTTGTAATCCAGAAAAATTCGTTGATACGTATGATTTCTATATCTTAGTTGTTTAAAATTTTACTTAGGGGAATAACGAATCAAGTGAATTAGCTTTTAAATCAATCACCACTCACCTCACAAAGTAACAAATTCACCTATATTTTCTTGTATTATGCGAGTTGGTTTTTCTATTGTGGATTTCAAGATACGTCTAATTACTCTCAATCGGTGAGAATACTGTCCAGAGGTCGTTTGATAAATACCATAATGATCCAAGCGGTCTAAACGCACACAACCGTCCACATGGAGAATTTGTTGGTCTGGGAAAATGATACCTACATGATGCACTTTGCCATTTTTGCGTTCAAAAAAAGCCAAATCACCTTCTTGCGCTTCTTCGATAAAGTCTATCAAATCGCCAAACATGACTTGTTGCTGTGCTTCTCTGGGTAACATAATACCAATAATCTGATAAGACAATTGCACTAATCCAGCACTATCAATACCGAAAGGAGAACGACCGCCAGCCAAAGCAGGTGCTTGAAGGAACATTGTTGCTAAGTAGCGAATAGATTGACTATCAACAGGTAAAGTATTTGGCGCGACTGCCTGCCCAGAGAATGCTAAAGTCTGGTCTTCCAGTCGAAAATGCTTGCCATCAAAATCGGAGAGCCTTGCGCCGAAGGTAATCGGTACAGTTTGGTGATTAGAAGTAATGTTTTGTACCAAGTCCAAGCAATAAGCAAACTGCGCTTTGAAACGTTGAAATTCACTTGGCGTAATCGGACAAACTTGATGCCGCCTTACCCAACCAATGTAATTATCCGCTTGGCAACGCACTTTCAGCCAACGCTTTCCTTTTGTTTCTAGCACTTCAAAGGTTTCCCCAAACAGCAATTGAGTGCATAGTTCGCTGTTGTCAGAAGCAGCAGCGCGAATCGGAACTACACTTAATGGACAGATACCAAATTTCATCACATACGAGTTTTTTAGCCTTTAGTTGACTACTAATTTTCTTCCCATCGTTGCTGTCCATGCTCCCATACCAGCCGATAAACCGCCTAGCAAAGCAGTAATCAGCAACAAAGCTACATCACCAATGCCACCTAAGATGGTACTAATTTTATCAGCAAGGTCAGGATGACTAGAATTTATCCAATAAGCAACACCCAACCACAACAAAGCAACGGCTGTAAAGGCAGCTAAGAAACTAAAAATACCATAGCGATACTGGAAAAAACAGCCACTGTGGCGGCTACCAACACTACGCTCCACCAAGGCGCAAACAACTGTACTAACCACGACACTACAAGCGTAATAGAGAATTGGAGAAGAAAATTTTTCATTATAAGACAAGATACATGTAAAATCAAAAATTAGGTGATTGAAGTAAACAGCCCTCAAATATCTTAAATGATTGCTATTTTTAATAAATTTTTTGTTATTTTTTCGTGTTGAGCTGAATAAAAAATCTGATTTAGAAAAATACTTATTTGCTCACTTCTGCCCGCCCAAGCACTAAGCACTTGAGCAAACAGAAGTGAGCAAGGATTTGGTTGATTACTTAATAAACCAAGGCTCTATGGTGTGGAAATTATCTTCCGTAGCACCAATTTTATTAAGCGCATCCAAATTCCATACAAATTCTGAATTATAGCGCGGACGCAGACGATACGCAGGGTTTCCACTATTTGATACAAACAAAGTTGCTGGAAGTACAAATCCTTTGTACACCTCGCTGTTGTAGCGATAGCGACGCATATCCACCCATGTCTCCAGTGCGCCATGCACCCAAAGAGAAATATACTTTTGTAGCATGATGTCACTAAGGGTTAAAGCATCTGGTGATTGTGGTATAGCTGCACTTGTCAAGTAAGTGTCTATGTCCGCAGTCGCTACACCCGCAAATTCCATGTGTGCTCTAACTCCCTTTGTAAACGCATCGTAAGCCGTTGCAAGGTCTGCTTTTTTAAAAGCAGCTTCCGCTTTGATGAATTGAATCTCTGAATAAGTGATCAATGGATGGGTTGCCTTATCCGTAAAGATGTATTTGCCTGGTATTTGGGCGGCAACTGTTACTGTTGGTGGAACGCCCCAAAGCAACGGAATACGTGCTACGTTTCCTGTTGTATTAGTCCCATCACCAACCACAGGTGACACTCCTCGATACACGCCATCAGGGGAAGCACTCAACATCAAAGGCAGACGAGGGTCTTGTACGCCATTAAAAATGTTACCATTCAATAGGCTCAAAATGTAAGCACTTTGACGATACGATCTCAAGTTATTACGCGTAGGTCCAAAGAAATTACCATCGCTTGTGCTTGTGCCAGCGTGTGGCACATTGAAGTTGTCCGTGTTGGAAGCCAACGCTTTATCACAATATTCGATTACTTTATCAGGATTGTAATTGGATTTGTTGGAAAGGTGGTGTGCGTTTCTTGCTAAAACTGAGTATGTAAATTTAATCCACTTCGAGCGGTCTCCTTTATATACTAAATCTCCACGTCCCAAACTAGCTTGACTCACGCCTCCGTCTGTTCGCTCTAAGTCTTGAATAGCCGCTAAAGCCAATCCTTCTACTTCTTGATAGACAGCTTCTTGACTATCATAGTCGAACACATAACGGTTAGGTTCAAACACCTGCGATAGAATCATCTCTCCATACACATCTGTCGAACTTTGCCAGCTCCAAGCACGAATGGATTTAGCTACACCAACATAATCCCACTGTTCTTTTAGTGGATTCTTCAATCATCAAATCCACATTTCTGCCAATTGCCCAATAGTGTTGTCTCCATTTTTCGCCTGCTGCATCACTACCTGCCACATAGCCATGCTGATCCCACACATTATTAACAGCAATCCAATGCCAGTTTTGAATATATTGCCCGACGTAGCGAATATCGAAAGCCTCTCCGCGTACCATTTCGGAAAACATAGGTGGTAACAAAGCAAAACCCTCCGCTAATTGAGGATTGCTAGGGTCAAAGTTAATATCCAAATAATCATCGCAACTACTTACTAATAATGCAACTGCAATCAAGGATGATAGAAAAATATTGCGTTTCATAATTTTTTTGATTTTAAAGTTAGAAAGAAACAGATAATCCTGTAGAAAAAGTACGTGGTAAAGAAATTTTTCCAAAATCCATACCAAAACCACCAGCGCCGCCCGTAGCAGGGTTCGTGGTACTTACATAAGGGTCAGCACCAGAGTAATTAGTAATCAAGAATAAATCAGTACCATTCACGAATACACTTAATTCTTTAATCACTTTTTGCTGTCCTAACCATTTACCAGTAAAGTTGTAACTAATGGTTAAATCGCGTAGGCGAAGCCAGTTAATATCTCGCTCTATGAAGTCTTCTGGCAACAAAACATTGGTGTAGTATTGCTGATTTGCATTTGGTGTAATAACCTTATCATTAGGTGTTGGATTATCTGTTTCCTCGTTGCCGTCCCTTAGAACGCTGTTACCTTCTGCAAAAATGAAGGATGTCTCCCTATCTAGCGTTCGGTTACTCAATCCATTTTGAGTTAAGAACAACTCATTACCGTTGAAAATATCTCCTCCCCTGCGAATATCAAGTAAGAACGAAACAGATAAGTTTTTCATAATTCGGAAATCGTTAATCAAACCCATTGTAAAATCTGGATTACGGTCTCCAATAGGTAAGAAGTTGTTATTCGGAATTGGAAATCCTGTAGTTGGGTTAATCAAAATTTGCCCTTTACTGTTTCTCAAATAGCTCCATCCTCCAATAGCAGTAGCAGAACCAGCCCCTCTATCGTTCAATGGCGCGTAATAGCGGTTGCCCGGTGCTGTGAATCTAGCAGCCAGTACATCGGCAGGCGAAAATGCACTGGCGCGTGCGTTACCATACGCCCAAGTATCTGAGTCATAATACTCGTTCACACCTGCTGGAAGACTAATAACTTCTGTATCATATTTAGTAAAGTTAGCATTGATGTTCCAAGTGAAGTTTTTCGTTCTGAACGGTACCAAGCCAAGCTGAACTTCCACTCCGCTCGTGTTCAATTCTCCTCCATTTAGCAAGCCAAATATAAAGCCTGTACCATAGCTCAAGCGCTGCGTTACGATCTGGTCGCGTATAGTTTTAGAGAATACTGCTATATCAATAGAAAGCCGATTCTTGAAAAAACTAAGGTCTGTACCTACTTCAAAGCTTTCTACCTGCTCTGGCTTCAAGGCAGGGTTGTCGCCAAAGAAGTCGTAACTAAATCCACCACCTGTGGACGTTCGTGGTACAAGCCTTGCGCGAATGCGATAAGGTGGAGCTGGATTTCCTACTTGCGCAAAAGAAGCTCTAATCTTACCAAAATCCATGAAACTAAGTTTTTCCTGTAATGCAGGAATATCGGTGAACACCAAAGTCAAACCTGCAGATGGATAAAAATAGGAGCGGTTTTCTTCTGGTAGTGTAGAAGACCAGTCATTTCTGCCCGTAAGATTGAAAATCAACCAGTTCTGCCAGTTTACCTCTGCTTTTCCAAACACACCAATTAAGCGCGCACGACTGATAATGGTTTGGTTACGCTGTGTAGTAGGGTCAGCGTTATTGACACTATTGAAATCAGGAAGAAAAAACTTTTCTCCATAAATAGAGTTGGTTTCACTTTCTCGGTCATTCACGTTTACACCCACCACTAAAGAAGTACGAAGATTGCCTTGCGCCTTTCTTAGCGTCGTAAACATATTAGTGGTTAGAAGACGACCAATATTAGTATAATTCTCTATCCAACCTGCTCTAGGGAATCCAATATTGGATTCAGGATGAAAAAAGCGGTTAGCGTTGGTAGCATAAATATCTGCCCCAAAAATACCTGTTACTGTCCACCAAGGTTTAATAGTGGCATCCAACGTAATATTTCCGATTGTTCTGTCAGTACGTTCTTCCCGTACATTTTTATTAACATCAAAAAACGGGTTTGCATTATCGGTTACTGGAGTGAGGTTATCTTTCGTGAGTCGGCGAGTACCCTCTAAGGTCAGATAATCGCTCATTTCTTGGTCAGAAGGGTAGCGCAGTGTTCCTGTTAAATAGCCGTCTGTACCACCTGGCGGTAATAAATTAGTGTTTTGTGTAAAACTAAAGCGTGTAAATGCCTTTAACCAAGGCAATAATTTAGCTTCAGAGGTCAGGGATGCGTTAATTTGATCAAAGCTATTACCGGGAATAACACCTTCTGTTTGCAATAATGCAGAAGATAAGCGATAGGTTAATTTATCTGTACCACCTTCAAAGGATAAATCATGGCGGGAGTTACTTCCTGTGCCAAAAAAGTCCTCTACATTGTTGTAGAAAGTAGTGCCACTAGCGTATTGAGGACCAAAGTAACTTGTCGCGTTAGGGTCATCTTTCCCATTCACACCTCTACCATACACCTGTTGAATTTCGGGGAAAAGATACAATTCAGACATAGCAGCTCTTACTTTGTAGCTTACTCGACCAACACCTGCTTTTCCTTTTCTTGTCGTAATTACGATTACGCCATTCGCACCTTCATTTCCATATAGTGCAGCAGCTTCTGGTCCCTTCAACACAGTTACACTTTCAATATCGTTTGGATTAAGTTCCGCCAAACGGCTGCCAGTGTCGTCTCTGTTGTTGTTAACATTACCGTTTACGCCTACACGGTCAGAATATAAATCATGCTGATTGAATGTACCACTATTAATTGGTAAACCATCTAGCACTACTAGAGGTTGGTTGGAACTACCAATAGAGTTTACTCCCCTCAAATTGATACTTACTGAACCTCCAGCCAAACCACTAGTTGGAGTTAGGTTTAGTCCCGCAACGCGACCTTGTAGAGAAAGAAAAGCATTGTCCCGTTGTGTATTGGCTAATTCTTCTCCTTGAACGGATTGATGAGAATAACTCAATTTGCGGCGGTCTTCTTTGATACCAAGCGCTGTAACTACCGCTTCATTGAGTGTGTAGGCAGTTTCTCCCAAAGTAATATTAATCGTGGTTTGACGATTAACCAAAACAGTTTGCGTACTCATGCCTACCATAGAAAATTCTAAATCCTGACCTGACGAAGCATTGATGGTATAAGCACCATCGGCATCTGTCACCGTTCCTACATTTGTGCCTTTAGCGAATATAGTTACACCAACAAGTGGTGCGCCAGATTCGTCAACCACTGTTCCTGTAATAGTTTGTTGAGCGTAGGTGGCTGCTAAACCTACTATCCCAAAAAATACAATTAAAGCAGCGTGCTTCAATCCTTTGATTAGCAACGTGATAGAAAGATTCATAACAATAAATGTTTAATTACTAAAAATGAGCTTTAATCTTTCCGAACCATGGAAAATGACCTTTTCAATGGCTATGTGCATGGGAAAAAGCGTATGATGTGTACCTCTTTGAATATAATTTCCTAGAAACTTGAAGTAACCAGTTCATTTTGCTACTACGTGACACAAATATAGTTATTTATTTTATTGCTTAATTATTTTCGGTTCTTAGCAAATTACTGCGCAAATACGATTTTTAAGCTATAAAATACTGTGA
>JAAUTG010000131.1 GCA_012031785.1 Saprospiraceae bacterium
TGAATTAATAATGAAAATACAAAGCTTGACATTGGTATAATCAAGTTTTGTAGATTCAAAGTGCTGATTGACCATAGCAATAATCACAGTGCTATACAACAGCACTGGAATTTGTAGGTAGTTGGCTAAATTAGGAAATAACAACGCGCTATAAGCTACTAAAAACACAACAAAAGGTAATATCCTCCAAGGATGTTGTACAACACTACCCTGTCGCGCATTTGGATAGGAAAGAAAAGAAAATAGGTAGCAAATATGGGTACATAAAAAACTCAACAAACCCATGAGAAAGAAAAAAGGCTTTGAGTTTGCAAATATCAGCAGGGTGTCCCCTAGAAAAGAAAACATCAAGCCTATGGTAATGCCTGTATTCAAACGGTTAAAGTGGAGATTGACAGAAAAAATAAAATGCACGGTCAATAATAATATCAAAAAGGGTTTTGTGATGCTTTGTAGCATTGTTTGGTGCGTGAGTGTACCCAACAAGTGTACCAAACTGGTAGCTGCGAATAGGAATAAAGGAAATTGGGCAAGTGGGGTAGCTGGTAGATTCGTTTTGCTCATGTTTGTTAGTATTTGACTGAGTAGTTGTTGAGGTTAGTTTCAGTAGTATTACTGGTTGCCTAACTGAACGCTGTAAGCATATACGGTTTCTCGTAAGCAAGTTACTAAAAGTGGAATTTTTTGTTCGGGAATTTCCATTATTTCAAAAGCAGTGCTTGCTGCAAGTGGAAAGCCAAACAAATCCTTCCCCGTTTCGTCTAATACTCTAATTTGTTCCCTAGTTTTGTCTAATGTACCCAATTTCGCATAGGTTTGATGGGTTAAGAGTCCAAAAATCGTATCTTGCGGATGGTCAAAATTACGATTTATGCGCAAATCAAAGCTATTTTTTTTATCGTAAGCGTATATATACAATGTTTTTCCTATTAAAAAGTGAAAATCTTTTCGTTTGTCTCCCCAAGTATTAATATATACGAAGGCGTTAATTTTATTTTTTGATAGCTTTGCTGATAGAGGGAAATAGTCTCCCTCTAAATTATAATTGTGAATTTTTCCATTTTTCTCTACTGCCACGATGCGTTTAGAAACTTCATCTGCTTGAAAATCAATACCTATAAACTCACTTTCTACTTGATATGGTTCCCAACGCAAAGTGCCATCTCGCTGAAAAACAAATAATGTTTTTCGGAAGCTGCTACGATGAAGTCTTTCTCTGGTATTTGAAAATGCTTAATAGGATGTTGAATAATTTGTCCTATCACCTGTGGATTCCAGCCGAGTAGTGGAAAACTTGGTAGCTCGTAGCCGTAAATATTACCATTTTCGCAAGCCAAAAAGTAGTTATATGCTTGCATTTGATCGAAATCAACTAGCGTTAGTCCGTTACTGGCAGGACTTTGCAATCTATGTGGACTATTGCTCGCGTCGTTGCCCGATAAATCGGTTTGATAAATAAAATTTGCAGTATTAAAAAAGTAGGTTTGCCCGACCATCAAAATTGGTGAAAGTAATTTACTTTCTAATTCTCGCATCCAAATCAAATCACCATTCAAACTCAAGCAATACAGTCGTTTTTCTTCATCTTGCACAAAAATACGGTCTCCTGCCCTCATAGGCGAAGTCAAAGCAGGCGCTTGCAGTTCATATTTCCACTGAATTTCGGGCAAAGGCGTAGTGGTTGCTGGTGGAATAAATTTTCCTTGCAAATCAGCGAGTTTTCCTTTGTAGGTTAGTTTTCCAAAAAAAATACTTGATAAAAAACTATTGTCTAGGCGATTAGAATTTCTATCAAATTGAAAAAATTGAAAGAGTATGGGAAGATTTACATAGAGTAAAGGCGAATTAGTGTCGTCGAGTGGAAGTTTTGCCAATACTTGATCTGCAATAATTTTATCTAGCCAGTTTTTCATTGCTTGCTCCGATTTGCAGGATATTAAGCAATCGTCTATTAACGTAAAGTAAACACCATCTTTGGTGGTATAGTAAGAAAATATTAAATGTGGAATAGTTGCTACGGCGTGGTTTGCTACTAAATTTTCCAATTTAGTGGTCGTGTTTTCAGCAACTTGAGTAATCCAGAAGTCAGAAAGTTGATTGTCAGCTTTCAACACGCCGACAATACCTTCACTTTTCCACCATGTTTTGGAGTGTTTCTTAAAATTTGCATCTTGCCAAAAGGCTGCCCAAGTTGCGGCTGAATGATGCACGGCTTGCGCAACTACAATGTCATCTGGCAACAACGAACGATATTTTTTTCGTGTCTCCTCGACTAGTGGCAGGAGCGTTAAAAAACTGCATTGTCCCCGTCAAAGTGCTGTCAGGCTTGAGGTGTAGTTTAATTGAAGCCACTTGCTGTAAGTGACTGCGCATCCAATCATTTTGTGCAGGAGTAAGCAATGTGGAAAGCAAAGTAGGTAAATATTCTGGGAAAATAACTATCTCCAGTCCTGTTGTAGTTAAGTTCGAGCTAGGAACAATAGGCTGCCTATTAGTTTTGAGCTGTTTTAAAGCAGATTCTACTAAGTTAGCGCGTTTGCTAAACATCCATACCCCTTGATGGCTAGTGGCAAAAAATCCTAATTTCTTTAATGATAAACAGGAGTACCAAGCAGTTGAGTGCTGGTGTAATTGTCATCAGAGATGTTCGTGAGGTATGTTTTCAAGTCCACTTCAACGGGTATTAAAAACAACCAATCCATAGAAGTGGAAGTACCGTTTTGTAGCACACACAAGACTTTTGATAAAGGTTGCGCTGTCATTTGACGTACCACTTCATAATCGCTGATTAGCGTTTTAAAAATAGGTAGAGCTGCTTCAAAAATCGTATCCTGAACTTGTACAGCGATAGCAGTGTCTTTGGGTACAGCATTCCAAACCGTTTTAGGAGTAGTTGATAGCAGAAAGCCGAATACAAGATGCAGCAACAAAATGATAGCGGCTATCCAAATCCAAAAATAGCGATAAAGCCACTTTTCTAAAAACATTCAGTTGAATCAATTAAGCGTTAGAAAAGGCGAAAGCCTTGTTTGTTAGACTTTAACAAAACTAATAAGTCATGTAAAATATTTCGTCGTTCTTTGCTAATTGTGAAAAAACCACAAAAAATATTCCAGAAAACAAATCTATCCAAATTAACTCATTGATAATAACATCATTGTATGTAGAATGAAGCAGACAAGATTAAACCCAAGCAACCTATGTTTTCCAGGTGTCTAGGTGATGAAAATCTATCGCCTAAACACCCAGAAAAGCTAACTCTTTGCCTATCCGTAAATGATTCCTTATTGTCGTATTATTTTTTCTATCTTTTGCCAAGTTTCGCCCTTCAGAATGAGCCAATATACACCAGCATCTAAGTTAGGACTGTTCAAATAAAGCTGCTGTGTCCCTGCTTCTTGGAAACTTTGTACAATCGTTTGCACTCGCCTTCCTGTCAAATCATAGACGGCTATGGATACTGTTTGAGCCGTCTCCAACTCATACTGAATAGTTAAATCTCCATCAAATGGATTTGGGAAACACTGAATATTGATAGGTGCTTTGGGCGATATTTGAGCAGTTCTTGCTTCTACTGAACCATTTACAGGTCCGCATCTTTGTCCAATTGGCGCGATAATACAGGTTAAAACACTACCTGCTTTTGCGGAGAAACCCACCACTAAACTAATACTTTCTCCTGCTTGAAAAGTTGCATTTGCACCAGGTTCTATTGAACTTGATGCGTTGATTGCGCCTGTGGATTCAATGGTTACTGTTCCTGTAATCGGTGTCGTTAGGTTCACCTCTGCTGGCGTACAGGATTCACTAAAACCGGTATCAAAACTACTAAAAGCACTGCTATTATTACCCGTACCGTCGGTAGCAGCCTTCAGCCAGTAATAATAAGTTGTGGACAAGACCGCACTAAGGTCATCATAAGTGGTGGCGGTTTGCCAAGCACTCAGTGCAACAGCAGTAGCACTATTATTACTGGTATTGCGATAGACACGAAAAAAATTACCTGCTGTACCTGACCAAGTTACACGTACTTTATCAGAATATGTACCATCGGTAGCAGAAATATTAGTGGGTATGGAAGCATTTTGCGGAGCTGTTACTTGAAGTGAAACCGCATTACTACTGAACAGTAGGCATTTACCGCTATTCAAAATGGCAGTTTCTGTAGTACCTATACTAATGACGTTACCATCGGTAGTGAGATAAGAAATTCCTTTTACGGTGTAGTTTCCTGTAGTTAAGCTGCCTTGCACGGGCGTACTAAAATTGGCGTTAGGATCAATAGCTACTACTTGCCCAGTAGATGAACTGATAGCAACGAAGGTATAAGCATAACTCACACTAGGTGCTGCATCTGAACGATAAATTGTACCAGGTCCTGCCAATGTGATGGTTTCTGTGCTGCTGGAGCCATAGTGTACCATCACGTATTCCGTGCAAGCCGTTAAATTGACTGTGGCGGGATTAAAGGCTTGAATACCGCTACCGCCTGTTGAGTAGGCGTTAGTACCTACAAATTTGTTGCCAGTGCAAGGTGAACTGACATTGAATCCGTCGGCAATAAAGATAGCGGTGTTGTTAAATGCAGCAAAAGTGGTAGTTAGATTGTAAACACCAGAAGTTTCTACATAAAATTTAGTTAATTCGTATTTAGCAGTACCAGATGTGGTACAAACTGTACCGTTTTGACTAGTAGCAACGGCTCTTGGCGCACTTGGGTCGCTGGTATCAAAAGTGATTACTCTCGACCCTATGGTTTGGCTACTAAAAAAACGTTTTGTGCCCAAGTTTAGGCTTGGCAGCACCAACTGTACCGACTACTGACGCAGTTGGACACAATCTACTCCCACCCGCACTGCAAGAGGAATTAATGGTAAAATTGACGTTAGAAATGTCAAAAAAAGTGGCGTTAGGATTAGCACATTCCACGCGAACCCTCGCCTGAGAAGTATTTGTTGCACCTGCTGGTACTACAATGCTTTGTGAACCGTCATTTGGTGTGTTGCTGGCAAGGACAAAAGGATAGGTGAACCCACCATCCGTAGAAAGCAAAATATTCACGTTGGCGCAAAAACTGTTGGTACTCGCTACACTCCATGAAATGGTTTGATTTGAACCAGTTGCCCAAGCAACTGAAGTATTGGGTGCAGTGACCGTAAAGGGTCCTGCGCTTCCATTCACGGTGATACTGATTTCTTCACACGTTACGCCACCTGTGTTAATCGCTTGTCCAGTAATGCCTGCGTGGTTGTCACGCACCGTCAGGCGCATCTTGATAGTTCTTCCAACCTGTGGCAATATTTCGCCAAGCGTTTGAGTGTTATTGACTACATCGGATAATTGTGGAAAAGTACGTTTATTACCAGATGAAGAAGGATCAAAACTTCGGAACAATGGTGCAGTGGTGCTATTGGCAGCATCATTTGGACTGCCTTGAGGAAACACTAAATTCAAGTTGTCTGTGTCGTATTCTTCCCAACTATAAGTCAAGTTTATATCCTGTGCATCAGTAGCAGAACCTATTAGTTCAAAAGATGTACCTTTAGGAATGGTAAAGTTGTTTGGAATTGTAACAACTGGTGGCGTGTTCCCACTAGCAGTTGTCGCTTCGCAAGTAGTTGAATTGACGTAGTTATTAATTTGTACTAAATTGTGAATATGAAAATAATTAGTGGCTCTTATGGGAAGAATATTATGCGTATTACAAGTGCCCGAGTAAGACATTAAACTTGTACCTGAACCTGGTTCGTAGCCATTTCCAGGCGCACGCTGACCCGGAAAACAGAAACCATCTGTTCCATAAAACGAATGTGCTGCATTCAATTGATGCGCAACTTCGTGGGCAAAAACGCCCATAACAAATGAAAGTGGCGAGTTACCAGTGGTTCCAGTCCAGCCCTGTGCTTTTCGGGAAGTATTACAAACCACACCCAATCCAGCAACTCCGCTTCCCGAGAAACCTAACCCTACATTTGGGATTTCGTAAAATGCGTGACCTATATCAAAATTTGCACTTCCAATACCGTTCGTGATAACGGTCTGTGCAGAACTTGGGCGTTGGTCAATAGGTGATGTTACTGGATTTAGTCCGTCAGTGACAGCATCGAAAAAGATAATATTGTTGTTGTTGGCGACCAAGTCGAAGTGAATGGCTATTTCATTTTCGTAAATGACGTTCAATGCAGTCAATCGTTCATTGATGATAGCGTTTGTACCAGCCAACGTACCACCACCAATACCATTGGTAAATTCACCAGAAGAAGCAATCGCAATCCGATATTTTCTAAGTGAAGTTCCTATGGAAAGGCAATTGATGCTTTTCTCCAAAGCGTCGGAGGTTACTTCATCTGCTTTGCCCTGCGTGCCACAAGCAACAGGCGCATTAGAGGGTGAAAATTCTTTGTCAAAATAAGTCCGATACTGACTAGGCGCATTGTAGCGGTCGGTTGGTTCGACTATTAACGTTCCATCCGCTGTCAGTATCACCGCCACTAACCCGAAAGGCGAAATAGCTACACGCCCTTTCCAGTTAGGATGTTGAATACCTTGTACTAAAAAACTTTTTGTGTCGGGAAACTGCGCAGATAATTCTGCTTCCATAACTGGCGACTCGAGGGCAACAAAAGTTACCTCCTCTCCGTTTGGCAAAGGGAGTGACACGATAGCTTCTGTTTTTTCCAACGCACCTTGTAGAAGTTTCTGTCTGAGACTTTTTATATTCAAGACTACTTCAGCACCTACCATTTTTGAGACAATTGGTCTTGAAAAGTGATCTGTGCCCTTGAAAAGTGTGCAATACTCAATAATAACAAAACAATAAATAGCTCAACGAATCGAAAAGTTAGCTTACTCATATTGATACATTTTAGATGTGACTAAAATATAGCCGTGTAGAGTAATTACATTATTTCGCTCGTGTTACTGCAAATTTAATAACTAATTTTGATACTTACTATATTAATTTTAATCTATATATTAAGTTAGTGGAAAAAGTTAGATGAAGCTCAGAAAAGTTAAATCTCTTTATTTTAAAAACTGAATAGCTGTGGATAAGAAAGACGAGAGAATGAATTTAACTTATTGCCTACTGTTAAAATTTGCAAAAAAAAATCTCAATTCTTTGTTTCTTCGCAATAAGTCAACTTACTTTGTGATTAATTAGAATATTTGGATTATTGATAAAAGTCCTGTAGTGCTTCAAACACTGCTAATCAGGCGCAAAAGTCCATTAAAAAGTCGTTCATGCCCTCAGTGCGATTGTACTTATGTTATCTGCTCATCGGTATATGCCTCTCTTGCCAAAAAGCCCAGTCATTTAAAAGTGGTATTGCTCCTTTTTCACAAGATAGTCTGGTGTTGGAGCAAAGCCCTAACACTAACATTAGCAAATTTGGCAAATTAGTTTATGCGCCAAAGCTACAAGAAGTATATACTATTGCCTCGTTGGATAGTTTTCCATTTCCGATTCTGGATCGTGCTATGGTAGCTGCATTGAAAAATCAATTGCAGCTATTAAGATACGCAAACAAAAATATAACCAGCAAGTTGGCAATTTACCACTCAAACTAAGTCATCTTGAAAGTACCGTGAATATCCTATTGCAATGGCAGTACCTGATTCCAGTAGGTTTGGAAAAGCAGCTAGAAGCGCATCAAATTTGGGGAAAAGACCAAAGGGGTAATGTGCAGTTTACTGCTTACTACGCGCCTGTACTTCGCGTGAGTGCGGTAAAAACACCTGGATTTTCATGCCCCATTCGGTCTGCACCGCGCAATTGGCAAGGTCCCCTACCTAGCCGAAAAGAGATAGAAGAAGGTGCTTTGGATACTTGTACCTCCATTTTGGCTTATGCTTCCAGCAAAGTAGATATTTACTATCTCCAGTTGCAAGGTTCCGGTTTCATCCAATACACAATGGTAAACAGGAACTATTGACCTTTGATGGCGAAAATAATCAACCTTATGTCAGTATAGAAAAGCATTTATCGGATTACAGGGAGGAATATGGCATTAAAAATGTTTCCATGAATGGGGTAAGAGATTTTCTAAGCCTCAATCCTGCGTTAGAGGATAGCATTTTGAATGTCAATCCATCCTACACGTTTTTTAGAAAAGGCGGCACAGATATTTTAGGTGCTGGACAAGTGCCACTTGCCCCAGAAATTTCTATTGCGGTTGACCCAAAATATATTCCATTAGGCAGTTGCTTATTGGCGGCTGTTCCTATTGCTAATAAAAAAGGAATCGTAGTCGGTCACGAATTTCGACTTTTACTGGCGCAGGATGTGGGAGGTGCCATTCGAGGTGCAGGACATGTAGATGTCTATTTCGGAACGGGAAAAGAAGCTCAAAAAAAGGCAAATTATTTTAACCACTACGGACGCTTATGGCTGCTGTTACCAAAAGATAAAGCAGAAGTAGAAGTAGTGCCAGTGGAAGAAAAAATAGTTGAAATAGATTTTGATTCGTGGTTCAGTTCTTAGCTCCACGCCTACTTTGGTTTTCGCAGGTCTAGAAAATGGGTTGAGTAATAGGTGATTGAGTGATTTGACATAATTTTAATTTAAGTCTTTTTATTTTTTTAACAAATAATCACTCAATCACCCATCGCCAACTACTTAAACGCTTCCAAACCTGTCACATCATGTCCAGTAATCAGTAAGTGAATGTCATGCGTTCCCTCATAAGTCACTACACTTTCTAGGTTCATCATGTGGCGCATGATAGGATATTCATTAGTAATCCCCATGCCTCCGTGTATTTGTCTTGCTTCTCTTGCTATTTCTATTGCCATCGCCACGTTGTTGCGCTTTGCCATTGAAATTTGGGCAGAAGTGGCTCTACCGCGATTCGCTAAAGTACCCAAACGCCAAGCCAGTAATTGAGCTTTTGTGATTTCAGTAATCATCTCTGCTAATTTTTTTGCGTCAACTGGAACTGTGCAATTGGTTTACCAAATTGTTGACGCTCTTGTGCATAGCGCAAAGAAGAATCATAACAATCCAACGCAGCACCTATCGCACCCCAAGCAATGCCGTAACGCGCTTTGGATAAACAAGAAAGCGGACCTCTCAAGCTGGCAATTTCTGGAAGTATGTTACTTTTCGGCACTCGCACATCTTCAAATACTAATTCTCCTGTCACAGAAGCGCGCAAAGACCATTTGCCTTTTATTTCTGGAGTGTAGAATCCTTTCATTTCGCGCTCCACAATCACCCCTCGTATTTTTCCTGCTTCATCCTTTGCCCATACTACTGCTATGTCTGCTACTGGAGAGTTCGTAATCCACATTTTTGCACCATTTAGGATGTAGGCATCGCCATCATCTTTGATGTTCGTGGTCATTCCAGAAGGATTTGAACCATGGTCAGGCTCTGTTAATCCAAAGCAACCAATCAGCTCTCCGCTTCCCAATTTTGGAAGATACTTGCGTTTTTGGGCTTCTGAACCATACTTGTATATCGGATACATTACCAAAGAACCTTGCACAGATGCCATGGAGCGAATACCTGAATCTCCACGCTCTAATTCTTGCATGATGATCCCGTAAGCAATTTCGTCCATACCGCCACCGCCATATTCTTCTGGCAGACTTGGACCAAACGCCCCAATCTCTGCCAATCCTTTGAACAAATGCGTTGGGCATTCGCTACGCTCAGCATAAGATTCAATAATTGGACTCACTTCCGATTTTACCCAGTCGCGTACTGCTTGACGCGCCATCAAATGACTGTCTTCTAACAATTCATCTATATTATAATAATCGTGGTGCTGATAGCGATCTTCACGCGCTTTTTTTACCACATCTATTGTAAAAACGTCATTTTCTTTGTGATACATTGCAAATTAATTTAGTTTCGCCTGTAAGGAAAATTGAACATAGTTCCAAATACAAAATAACATCTTTATAACAACAATTCTAAACTTATGGCAGTAATTGCATTGGAAGGAATGCATTTTTTTGCATTTCACGGATATTATGACGAAGAACAGAAAATGGGCGGCGATTTTATACTAGATGTTTACGTCACAACCAGCATAGCGGATAATTCTGTTGCTGATAATTTAGAAACCACTATTAACTACGAATCGCTTTACTTCATTTGTAGAACTGAAATGAAAAAACCAGCCAAACTGATTGAGACGGTTGCCAATCGAATAGGTAGGAAAATTAAAACCCTACATCCTACAAGAGTAAGTATGGTAAAAGTGCGGCTGCGCAAGCTAAACCCGCCACTTGGTGGGAAAGTGGATTGTGCCTACGTTGAAATAGAAGTAGGTTCAACTGATGCTAATGCACTGAATATAGCAAACTTACTAGCAGGCAAATAGCATCCAAAGCTGCTGCTATGCAACTGATTATTGTTGGATTGGTGTATGATCATTTTGTTAACCTGATATTGTAGTCAGCACCTAGCTGCTTTGAGGTGAAGGATTTATAAGATTCCAAATGGAACATCATCAAATCACTTCACAACCCATAACCAATCCAACAAATGACCAATTGCTCTAGTCTTCTAAAAAAGCGATATTGCGCTTCAAACCTTCGTATTTCACACGCTTGACAGCGGATTTTTTGAACACTTTTTGGAACACTTCTTCTGTCAGTTCTTTCCAATCAGCAGCAGATAAGACCAGCAAATCAGGATGTGGTTCAAATGCAGTTTCTTGGTGAGGCGTTGAAAAACGATTCCACGGACATACATCTTGACATACATCGCAGCCAAACATCCAATTATCCATTTGCCCTTTAAATTCAGGTGGAATGGCGGCTCGCAATTCAATCGTTAGGTAAGAAATACATTTGCTGGCATCCAATAAGTAGCCCTCTGGTGAAATAGCCTGTGTGGGGCAGGCTTCTATGCAACGCCTACAAGTACCACAATAGTCCTTCATCGGTTGGTCGCTTTCTAAAATGGCATCCAAAATGAGGGTGGCGAGAAAAAAATAAGAGCCTGCTTTGGGATGAATTAAAAGTGTATTTTTTCCTGTCCAACCCAAGCCGCTTTTAGCAGCCCATTGTCTTTCCATAACTGGTGCAGAATCTACAAAACATCTTCCACCCACCTCGCCAACTTCAGTTTGAATATACTGCAACAATTGACGTAACTTATCTTTAATTACGTGGTGATAATCTTCTCCATAAGCGTATTTAGCTATTTTGGGGGCGTTCGGGTCTATTTGTTCAGCTTCTGTATGATAATTATACATCAGGGTTACTACTGATTTTGCACCTTCTACCAGTTTGGTGGGGTCAACACGTTTGTCAAAATGTTGCTCCATGTAAGCCATTTTCCCATGATAGCCATGATGTAGCCACGCTTCTAACTGCCGTGCTGCTTCCTCCAAAGGCGCAGCTTTGGCGATGCCTACGAAAGAAAAACCCAAGCGATAGGCTTCTTTTTAATATTAGCAGTATGCAATGCGGTATTCAAAATACAACAATGAGTTAAGGTTTTGAATAAAAACGTTGAAGTTATGTCAAGATTTACTTGATATTAACGATTTAGTCTATCTTTTTTGGATACGCCACTTTTATTTAGGTACGACCTAGTATGGGGTGCGCTTAGGCTTACCAATAATCAATGTCAATTGCTGGAACGACTCCAAGTTCCCCAGAACATACACTAATTACATCTGGCTAAATAACTCATCTTGAAATTTAGTTGATCCTATCTTATTGTTATCCAAATTATCAAGTGTATTTATTGCAAATTTATGCTTTTAAATTCTAAATTGTATTGAGATTTTGTACTTTCGCAATATTTTTATCATAGAAATTTCAATTTTCAAAAAAATGAATACCAACATCAATCTAAACGTACTGAATCAACCCTTTAAGTTGACAGTTGAACAAATCGCATTTTACCGCGAAAATTGCTATATTAAACTGAAACAAGTTTTCCTACCGAAATTCTGAACCATTACGCTGATTTGATTGCCCAGAAAGTAAAAGCCCTCAACACTATGCACCTACCTATGGAACAGCGCGACACTTATGGCAAAGCCTTTTTACAAATTATGAACCTTTGGACAAAAGACGAAGCCATCAAGCAGTTTGTCTTTAATAAACGCCTCGCACAAATTGCTACGGAGCTAATGGGCGTGGAAGGCGTAAGACTTTATCACGACCAAGCCTTGTTTAAAGAACCGGGCGGTGGCTTTACGCCTTGGCACGCCGACCAATACTACTGGCCCCTTGCTAACGACAACACTGTGACTGCGTGGATACCGATGCAGCATACCCCACTAGAAATGGGACCTTTAGAGTTCAGTGCTAAAAGCCATCAATTGGTAGCTGGAAGACACCTCAAAATTAGTGATGATAGCGAGCAATTCATCCATGATAAATTGCGCCTCAACCACTTTGAACATATTGTTGAACCTTTTGAACTTGGAGAGGTGAGTTTTCATTCGGGTTGGATTTTCCATAGAGCAGGCGCAAATACGACTGATGACATGCGCCAAGTGATGACCGTGATTTATATGGATAAAGACATGCGTTTGAAGGCTCCAGAAAACCAAAATCAGCAGAATGACTGGGACACTTGGTGTCCAAGTGCCACTGTAGGAGAAATTATTAACACCCCTATCAATCCTGTGCTGTATGGATAATTTTTGACTTTTCGTTTCGGAATTACAAGGATAAAGCAAACAAAATAAAAAGTGGCTTGACACATTCGATATAATTTTTATTACCTTTGTTATTGTTAATAAAGATTTATTATTTTTTAATTGAAAATCAAGCTAATAAGGCGTTAAGTTTGTGTAAATAATCTAAAA
>JAAUTG010000009.1 GCA_012031785.1 Saprospiraceae bacterium
GCTACCAGGCAGAAAAGAAAGGAAGTGATTTTCCAACTTGGCGTAAGGAGAAAGTTCCACTTTTTTCGGGTCAATCAGCACCAACTTAACCTGCGATGGGTGTTTTTGGTAAAGTAAAGACATCAATACGACATTGATACCCACTGATTTACCCTGTCCAGTAGCTCCAGCAATCAACAGGTGTGGCATTTTCGCTAAATCTGCCACAAACACTTGATTAGAAATGGTTTTACCAAACGCAATTGGCAATTGCATTTTGGAACGCTTGAAGGTTTCGGAAGCCAATACCTCTTTGAGCGATACAATTTGCTTTTTTTCATTCGGCACTTCTATTCCTATTACCCCCTCACCAGGAATAGGCGCAATAATACGGATACCCAAAGCAGAAAGGCTCAAGGCAATATCATCTTCCAAACTTTTAATTTTAGAGATGCGCACGCCAGGCGCAGGTTTTACTTTAAATAAGGTGACCGTTGGTCCGACAACTGCTTTAACGCTCTGTATTTCAATTTTATAATTCAGCAGGGTTTCAATAATTTGGTCTTTCTTGGCTTCCAGCTCTTCCCTATTCACTTCAAATTTTTGATCGCTATACTCGTTCAAAAGCGCAAGAACAGGTTGTTCAAAGCTAGGCAAATCCAAGGTAGGGTCATAAGGCTCTAAATCTGCACCAGTTTGTACTTTATCAAGCTGGCTAGAAAGTGGCGAGGCAACTGGCGCGGTTAGCACGGGTTCTTCCAAAATGGATTCTATGGAAACAGTCTCTATTTCTAACTCCGCATCAACAGGTTGATGTATCTTTGGAGTGGGTTGTTCTATCGTTTCATCCAAAGCAAAAGTGAGCTGCTTTTTTTCTGGAACAGGCGCGGCAGGAGGTATGAGGACAGGAGGAACTTCAGGAATTTCCTCTATCTCGTCATCCAAATCGCTGACTTTTGCTTCAGCAGGCATTGACTTTTTCTGTTTTAATGGATTGGATAACACTGTTTTAGGTTTTCCACTCCACGCAGTGTACCAACGCTCTTTCATGTAATCTTGAGAATCCTTCAAAGCACTATTTACCGTCATTTCTTTGAAATCAGGATTGATATTCAACACAATCACTACCACCGCAAGGGCAATCAATAACACAATTAGCCCTGCTGTACCCACAAACTCAATCAGCCAAGTGCTTATCATATCGCCAAACGCGCCACCGACTGGAAATGCTGTTGTGCGTAAAATAAACTCTAACAGAATAGACGTGCCGACCACCATCAAAAAGCCATTGCGCAATCTTTCCCAAAATAGCGTGAGCGTATAGCTGCGAATCAAAGCCAAGCCTAGATAAGTCAATATAGGAATTAGCAGGAACGAAGGTAATCCAAACCCCCAGTAAAAAAAGAGGTTAGACACAACAGCACCCAGTCGTCCGAGCCAATTTTCTATCTCTAGGTCTTTAGCTGATAACAAACGCCAGTTCCACTCCAACACTTTGTCTTGATCGGCTTGCCAAGTGAACAAGTAAGAGGTGAACGCAATAAGAAGATAAGCCGCAATAACCAAGCACAGCACACCAAATAATTTTGGAACACGCTCGTCATTTATCCCTAATCCTTTTTTCTTTTTCTTTTTTCCCATGAAAAATTAAATATAAAAAACTGCTTTTGGCTTTCAATAAGTAAATAATGAACAATAGGTAAAGTGTTAATTTGCTTTGATTACTCCTGAGTTATCAACTGGCAAACTGGCAACTTATAATTTGTAACTCGTGACTGATATTACGCAATTGGCTTTTGGCTGCTCGCCTTTTTCCTAAAGGCAATTACTTTGAGCATCTTCAATTTACAGGCTTTTCATGTAAGCATCAAAAAATCTTTTAAAAGCAAGTAGCAAACTGCGTGACACTAGCTCACAACTAATGAACCCGTTGATAAATAAATTCGTAATTTTACCGCACAAAGGTAAGAAACGCGAACCAACTTCTTACAATTAATTACGACAATAATATAACTAATTTGCTAATTAAACCTATTCTTTCACCTTTTGTAGAATAGGATAGCTACAAAAATAATCAAATCATCATCAAATTTATGTGCTATGGGAATTTCTGTTGAAATAAGTATGTATCCCTTGAAGGCGGATTATAAACCACTAATCCTAGACTTTATTGCTCGTTTGCGTAGCCACGAAACAATTATGGTAATAACCAACGAAATGAGCACTCGTATTTTTGGAGACTTTGATACGGTCATGCCACTGCTTACGCAAGAAATGAAAACTACCTTCCAACAGCCTGATACTGTGGTAATGGTGATGAAAATAATAGGAAAAAATTTAAGTCTTTAGTCATCCTTTAGTAGGATAATTTTCTTTTTCCCAATTTTTAAAGCAAAAACGATTGACACGATGGTGCATGGGCGTGACGCAATTTGCTGGTCGCCTGAATACACTTATTAACCCCAGTTTGTATGCCCTCAGCACGAAATTTTTTTAAACAGCAAACAGCTAAATGCGAGCTGCCCAAAATTATTTAAGCACTTGTTTCATCAATATTCAAAAATTAACAACAATTATCTGGTACTATGGAATGGTTAAAAATTTGCGAACAAGCCCTGCCTAAAGTGCAGCAAGTCGGAAAGTTCATTGTAGGAGAATTAGGAAAAGTACAAGCAAGCCAGGTGGAAGACAAATCCGTCAATAGTTTGGTAAGCTACGTGGATAAGCAAGCAGAGATACAGTTAGTAGAAGCATTGCAACAAATCCTCCCCACCGCCACTTTCATTACGGAAGAAGCCACAATAGAAAACAGCAAAAGCGAATTAACTTGGATTATTGATCCTTTGGACGGAACGACCAATTTTTTACATGGTATTCCTTGTTTTTCGGTAAGCGTAGGACTACAATGCGAAGGGCAATTAGTGGTAGGTATTGTACTAGAACCTACGCGCAATGAAATGTTTTACGCTGCCCACCAGCAAGGCGCGTTTTTGAATGGCAACCGCATCAAAGTAAGGCAGAATGCTACTTTTGCGAATAGCTTGATCGCTATTGGATTTCCTTACAACGACGGAAAGCGTGTTCAGCAAATGCTAAGTATGTTTGAAACTTTCCAAAAAGAAAGTAGAGGTATCCGACGCTTGGGGTCGGCAGCTTTGGATTTGGCTTACACCGCAGCAGGTCGCTTTGATGCTTACTTTGAAGGAGGTATTAATGCTTGGGATATCGCAGGTGGCGCATTGCTGGTAAAAGAAGCTGGTGGTATTGTGACGGATTACCAAGGTGGTGATGATTTTTTGTTTTCTGGCGAAATTATTGCTGCCACGCCTAGTGTATATGACCGACTAAAATCTTTGGTACTCGAAACTTATTACTGACATTAAGTAGTTGCTTGGTCTTTAGCTCCTTTGGGAAGATTATTTTAAATTACAATCCTAATTAAGTCCTAACCTCCCTAATATAGCTAAAGACCAACCACCAAAGACCAACCACCAACCACCAAAGACCAACTACCAAAGACCAACTACTCATCTTTATTTGGATGTAATAAACTAACTATCAGGCGTTAATTTAGAATCTAAAAAATAAAATACACTTTTTTACATAATCACTTGCATTATACAAACACTTGTTGTATCTTTGCAGCCTTAAATAAAATCGCGGTGTGGAGCAGTTGGTAGCTCGTCGGGCTCATAACCCGAAGGTCGTAGGTTCAAGTCCTGCCGCCGCTACTTCAAAGTCTTGCAATGTAACATTTGCAAGACTTTTTTTTATTGCGGAAACATCAATTTTAGCCTTCATCAGGATGTGTTCGCCCTTTGACTTCTCCTTTCTGAAACTGTTGCTCCAAGTCTTCTAATTCTTTGCGCTCTTTTTTGACAGTTCTTTTGGCATAAGTTCTTTCAAATTAGGCTGACCCGCTTCTATCCAAGCAGAGTACCAAATGTTGCCAAGTGCTTTTACGGTTTGGCACATACGGCGTTCCACCATACCTGAAAGTTTTTCGTGATAGGCTGCTGCATAAGGTTGACAATATGTGCGGATGGTTTGCCCTAAGCGTTCTTCGTAGCAATATTGCTGGTCAGGAGGAAAAATTTTACTTAGTTCTTTTTCGATTCGTAGCACAGCATCCACTTCGGCATGGCTTTGTAGCACAATTTCCCAAAAATATGATTTTGGATTGTCAATGTACTCTGCTTTGCCCACAAAAAAATCATATTGTTGGTCGGCGTAAAGCTCTGGCAAACGACTTTCCCAAAATCCGTGAATTCCTACTTGGTCTGTGAGTTGTCCATTATAGTTTTCTGTGGTATGAAGGGGCACATGGGCATCACCAATGTAATGTCCTATTTCCGTAGAAAGTCGTAAAATCTGCTGCTCGTGCTTTTCAGAAAAGGCTTTTACCAATTGCCGATACACACGCAGTAAATTATAGGGCAAAATACCATATTCTGAAAACCGATCTACCGCAAAGGCTTTTTGGCAAGGAATAGGGTTTGCCAGAAGTGCGTTTAAAGAATCGCAATTAATATTCCATTCTTCCTCGTAATACTCAGGCAGGATGTTTTGAATAAAGAAAGTTTTATACGTATGTTCTTGGGCATCAGGAGAAATGATGATTCTACTCATCGCATTTTCTCCAAATAAATGAAGGGTGTCCCCATTTTCGTGAATAGCGTAAACATCCGAATATTTGATTAGCGCATCTGTCCAATCACGAGGCACATTGTTGAATGGGAAAGTTCCCCAACGGTCTAAATCTATGTAGTGTCGCACTGCTTCGTGCTTGGTAGCGTAGCGGCGCTTGTCAGGGTCCACTGCATGTTCGGTGATAAACTCAATATTTCTTTTGTAGAATCCTATCATTTCAGGTGGTAGCGTAAACACAGCCATTCTGTTAATGCGACGGTGCCCAAAAAATCCCCACACTTCATCTGCTGGAGTAGCTCCCAAAAATAATAATCCGACCAGCAGCAATATTAGTTTTTGTTTCATAACATAAATGTTTTTTCTGGAATCCATTTCTTTCAAAAAGTAGTTTCCTATTGATGGAGTTATAAACGTTCGTATTTACAATTTTTTCATCTTAGAAGTCAGTAATAAGCAAATTCATAGTTGACTTTAACAATTCACTCATCATCAAAATCAACTAATAGCTCATAACTAACTTATATCTCATCCCTTACCTTATCCTTGATTGATTCTGTAATTAAATGTCAAATTAATTTGTCGTAGTTGAAACTGGGTATCAATGTCTGTCTTAAAGTTTTCTCCTTCAATCATGGTTCTAAATCTTCTCGAATTAAATACATCTAACACGCTCAAGTTGAGTGTTCCTTTATTTTTCATCACTTTTTTGCTTACTGAGGCATCCAGATAATAAAGAGCCTTACGCTTGCCTTGTGCAAATTTTTGAGGTGCTTCAAAGTTAGCGCGAAGCTGTGCATCTATGGATTTAGGCAAAGAAAAGCGCGAGGTTTGGCGAGCAAACCAACTGTACGTATCTGTTTTAAAAAGTGGGTCAAGGTTCGTACCGTCCACTTGAGCGTAGAAAAAGTTAGCATTGAAGTCGAGTTTCCACCATTTGTAAAGCGTAAAGGCACTAGTAAATTCTGCACCTACGGCTTGTTCCCAATTCAAATTCTGTGGAAAAGTTTTAGAAGTTCCATCTTCTCCCACTTCTCGTATGCGCTCAATTTTACTATCCGTGTAGCGGTAATAGATGGCAGAAGAAAGTGAGCCTTTTTCAAAATATTTGATATGCCCCAATTCAAAAACATCGCTAAACTCTGGATTCAAATCTGGATTACCAGCAAAAAAGTTACGGCTATCCGATAGGGTCACAAAAGGACTTAAATCATTATATACTGGGCGACGTACACGACGGCTGTAACTCCATTGCAAGGCATTTTCTTTCGGTAAATCGTAGGTTAGATGCACACTTGGAAATACATTACCGTAATTACGCGGATTTATTTCATTGGTTTCTTCCAAAGCTGTTTGGATGTCTGTCCATTCTGCACGCAATCCAACTTGGTAAGAAAATTTGTTGATTTTGTTGCCGATGATGCCATATACTCCCAAAATATCTTCGTTGTACGTGAAGTAATTATCCAAGTCTGGCAAAGGTACTTGCGAGCCGTCGGGCAGTTCTTTAGTAGCAATAAAATCGTTGACCATTTCTCGGAAACTAGCTCTAACACCTGTTTCCAACTTACCTTCCTTTGAAAAAGGATAAATATAATCCAATTGCAACAACCACTGCTTTTCAAACTCATCGTTGAGCGAGCGTTCCACAAGCGAACGATTTTCAAGAAATTCTCCATTGGGTAGATAGGTTTCTTGTTCAAACAACTGGTCGGAGCGTTCCCAATAATCCAGTAAACGCAAGTCAGCCACCATTTCGTGACCTTTTTTTTCAAAAGTGCGCTTATAAGTTAACGAGTATTCTTGGTTGGGTTCTGTTTCTGATTCATCCTGAGTGCGGTAAGTGATTTCCGATAGGTTTTTTAATGAACCCAAATAGTCTTCATAGCGGTTGTCTGTGAGGCGACGACCTTTGCTGCGTCTAAGTGTGTAGGCAGCCGTGAGGATACTTTTTCTGAAAAGAAAAAATCTAAGCCACTCCTCGCACTCGGGTTAAAGCCTGTAAAATCACCTTCTGTATCTTGTTGCAACAGCAGTAAGTTACCTAAACTATCCAAAGATTCTTGGTACAGTGTTCCCACGCGCGGCTGAATTCGATAAGCGATACCGTAGTTGATGAAAAATAATTTTTTTATGGCGATAATTCAAATTAGCAGCTAACCCGAGATTGGTAGGATAGCCTGTGATTAATTCTACGGAACCGTTAAAACCTTGATTGCGGTCTTTTTTTAGCACGATGTTAATGATGCCTGCCATGCCTTCTGCTTCATAGCGAGCTGACGGATTGGTGATGATTTCTACGCGCTCAATCATGTTGCCAGATAGCTGTTGAAGCCCACTACCACCTTTGAAACTCACCAAGCCAGAAGGCTTGCCATCAATCAAAATACGTACACTTCCACTTCCTCTCAAGCGCACATTTCCTTCCAAATCCACAGAAAGCGATGGTACATTACTCAAAATTTCTATTGCCGAACCACCAGCATTCGCCAAATCTTTTCCCACATTGAAAACACGCTTGTCCAGTCGAAATTCCATAGCACTTTTTTCTGCTATCACGGTCACTTCTTCTAAGGATTGGGCAGATGGCACAATTTTCAAGTTACCTAAATCTAATGTGTTTTTTTCTTTGTTGATGCTAAATATCTCAGTTTTTAGAGAATCATATCCTAAATATTCAATGACCGCGTAATAATTCCCAGTTTCCAGTACAATTGAAAACGCACCGTCGCCATCTGTAATATTGCCGCCCTTCACCTGGTGGTCGTCGTTGCCCATAACTCGAATACTGGCATAGCTCAAAGGACTTAATGTATTAGCATCTAACACTTTACCAATTAAATTATTTTTTTGAGCAAATGTGGTATTTACGGTCAATATGTTCCATAAAAATAGGATAAACACTACGCGAAATGGCTGTAAAATAGGCTTCATCGAAACTATGATTTAGACTTTCGTTTTGTAATGATGTTGAATTAAGAAGCATAAAGTATAAAAATAGTTTAGAACGAGCCAAAAAAAGAATGCAAAGACTTGTAAAGATAGGAGTTGATTATTGAATGATAAATAATTTACGAAGGTAAATGGGCAGAAAATTGTTTTGCTGGTGTTTAGTGGATTTTACAGTTATTCTAGTTACGCAGTTCGGTATTGGCTTTTAAAAAAGACTTTTCATGCTTACTTGAAGAGCGCGTGAATTAAGGATGCTGAAAATAATTATATTTGGGAAAACGGCGAATAACAAAAACTAATTGTGTACCATGAGTTGCAATAGTTATCAAAGAACTCAGCTATCAGTATAAGCTTTACGTGGACTTCACAAAATATCTTCCGAATACTTTGTTGCCTGCCAAAAAAGTTAGATGTTTGACCCATAAAATGAGGCTTTCAATGATATTGATTATGTCTTGAAGCAATCAAATTATTTTGATGTTCTTTTAGAAAGGTACTAAAACTTAGCACTAAAAGAACAAAACTTAAAAAGTCTAACAATATGTCATCCACAAAATTTCGTCCAGGTGTGCTTTTCGGTGATGAAGTAACCGAATTATTCAATTATGCCAATGAACACGATTTTGCTTTACCTGCCGTCAACGTGGTAGGAACGAACTCTGTCAATGCCGTGCTTGAAACAGCAAAAGAGGTCAATTCCCCTGTCATCATTCAGTTTTCCAATGGTGGCGCTTCTTTCTTTGCGGGCAAGGGGCTATCCAACAAAGACCAAAAAGCTGCCATTTTGGGTGGTATATCAGGAGCTATGCACGTTCACAACGTAGCTGCCGCTTATGGTGTAACAGTGGTGTTGCACACTGACCACTGCGCAAAAGATTTGCTGCCTTGGGTGGACGGTTTGCTGGATGCCAGCGAGACGCATTTTGAAAAATTTGGTACTCCTCTATACAGCTCTCACATGTTGGATTTATCGGAAGAACCATTAGAGGAAAATATTGAAACTTGTGTACATTATTTGGAGCGAATGTCCAAGTTAGGGATGACTTTGGAGATAGAATTAGGCGTGACTGGGGGCGAAGAGGATGGCGTGGACAACACAGGAGTAGATAGCTCTCGCCTTTACACCCAACCACAAGAAGTCGCTTATGCTTACACTTCTTTACAGAAAGTGAGCGAGCGATTCACTGTCGCGGCTGCTTTTGGAAATGTTCACGGCGTGTATAAGCCAGGTAATGTGAGTTTGAAGCCCATCATTTTGAAGAACTCTCAAGACTATCTTCGAGCGCAATTAGCACTAACGAAGCAGAATCCGATTAATTTCGTATTTCATGGTGGTTCTGGCTCTTCCAGAGAAGAAATACGCGAAGCCATTAGCTATGGCGCAATAAAAATGAATATTGACACTGACTTGCAATGGGCGTTTTGGGATGGTATCCGCGACTATTACGAAAGCAAGCGAGACTATTTGCAAGCACAAATTGGCAATCCTGGCGGCGAGGACAAGCCCAATAAAAAATACTATGATCCACGACAGTGGTTGCGAGCTGCTGAAACCTCGCTCAAAACACGCTTGAAGCAAGCCTTTGAAGATTTAAACGCAATAGATAAAAACTAGGAATTTTCTATTTCAATACAAAGTGAACGAGCTAATAGGTTCGTTCACTTTGATTTTTAATACACTTCCCTGATGTTACCCAATTGCCTATTTAAAGGCAAATACAAATAATGAGCTGCGCATCAAAGTACCTACTTTTGACGCATGTAACTTTTATCCAAAAACTGATAACGGGCATCTGAATCAAATGGTATGCTTTTACTTTCTACATTTAAAACCATCACATTCGGAGCTTTTTCCCCAGATTTTGCAGGTAACCACGCTGGTAAATCTTGTCCATTCGGGTTTCCTGTTTTGACAAAATTAGCAAAATAGTTTTGCATAGTTTCTGACACCTTGAAATCCTCCGCCGTCCAAACATAATCGTTTACTAAATACAAATTCCCCATGCAGTATTCAATCTCGCAGGCGTGTGGTGCGCCAAGCGGTTCAGGTCCTTTGGGTGCGTTATCATCTTTTTTTACCGTACCACCTGCCAACCCAGAAGCTAAAGTTTGATCTGCTAATGGTGGACGAAGTTTACTATACAGATAGCGATAAACTGGTTGGTTGCTATGGTTGCGGTGCAAATCAAACCATTTCCAAGTGCTGTACGCAATAAAACGGTCAGAAGCAAGGTTAGTAGCAGACCATTCCAGCTCTTTGGGGGAACTATGTGGATAGTGTTTTAGCACCTCTGCATAGTCATTAGGATACATTTCCTTCACTTTTTTGATGTAGTTTTCTTCGGTGTAAGGCAGTCCTTGCATCACTGCGCCACCAGAAATTTCGGCAGAGTTCCAACCTAACAAAAGTGGAACTTGCGCTTGCTGCTTGGCTTCAAAAATTTCGGGAAGAGTTTTAGGTAAAAAATAACCATCCACGACACAAGGAAAGCCAAATCGCTTGGATTCGTTGTATATTTCATAAACTTCTCTTGTGCTCAACTTTCGCATCTCTGCAATACTTGGATAGCCCGCGTCTTTACAAAATTTCGTACCAATTGCTTCTGCTTCTGCCAAAGGGATGGGTGCCAAAGTTGGATGAATACCTGCACCACTTTCCCCAATAGCACCAGCGATAAGGTTTTTGGACAAAGGAGAAGCCATCTGATAGCTCACCGAAATAGACCCTGCCGATTCTCCCGCAATGGTTACTTTCTTGGGGTCGCCTCCAAAAGCAGCAATATTGTTTTGTACCCAAACCAAAGCAGCTTGCTGGTCAAGTAACCCGTAATTGCCAGACGCTTGATAGGGTGCTTCTGCGCTCAAATCAGGATGTGCAAGAAAGCCAAAAATATTTAGGCGATAATTCACAGTGACAGTAACGATACCTTTTTTTGCCATACTTTCTCCATCGTAACGGTACTCTGACGCATCGCCAGCCACAAAGCCGCCGCCATAAAAATAAACTAGCACAGGCAAGTCCTTCGTGTTGCGCTTAGCAGGTGTCCACACGTTTAAATACAAACAATCCTCGCTCACACCAGCCGAACGTGACTTCATGTCCCCAAACACAAGCGCTTGCATGGGTCTTGGTCCAAATGCTTTTGTTATCTTCACATCTTGCCAATTATCCAAAGGTTGTGGAGCCTTCCACCTCAATTCACCCACAGGTGGTTTGGCGAAGGGAATACCAAAATAAGTTTGAACTCCATTGCGCGTATCGTAGTTTCCCTCGATGACACCATGTTCAATTTTGACTTGCACAGGAAACGCATCTTTGTTTTGGCTCATAGCTAAAAAAGCAAAAAAAACTAAAAAAACAGATAGATTAAAAGACAAATTCATCATTATTGATGTGTTTAAGTTTTATTGTTCTCGAACAAAAGTGGTGACTATCAGACCACAAAATCAGTCTAGTTTACAGTTATTTGGTTATTTGCTCAGATTGTATTTTTGATAAGGATAGCGCTAGGGCGACTGCCAGTCACCCCAACACTATCACGCTTTGTCAAGTCTTAAGTTGACGACATTCAACTTTAGGAGACGACTCCATGAATAAGTCAAATCACCCATCTGAAATAGTTTATTTCCTGTAATCCAAAGGAGGTTTCCTATCTCCCAAAAGTGCTTCATAGACGAAATTTTGCCTCGACGCTGTAGCAACTCCACCTTAGCGTCTTCACAAACTGAGGGATTGTTAAAAATATCCAAAGCGGTCAGTGCTACTGTTTTAGCAGCTACTATCATACCCTTATGCCCAATACTCATCCCTCCTGCTGCTACGGCTTGCCAACTATGCGGTGAAGTACCAGGCACCCAAGTCGCTGCACGCATTCCAGCGGTGGGAACTGCCCAACTTACATCTCCTACGTCAGTAGAACCCCCTTCGCCTTTTGCCACGTAGCGATAAGGTTCTATTTTTGCAGCATCTTCCAAGTTTTTGGTAGTACCATAGGTAAAAGAAGTAAGCAGCGTATTAGCAAATGCAATCTCTGCCTCATCGTAATTCACACCACCCACAAAGTTGAGGTTTTGATACATCATTTTGGCTAAGGTTTCGTTAGGCAAGACATTGTATAGCCCATGAATAACTTCGTACTCCATGCGGGTTTCCGTGCCGAGTGCAGCTGCTTGAGCGGCTTTCAATACCCGCTCAAAAGTGGATTTTACCTGTTCCATATCAGGATGGCGCACATAGTAAAACACTTCTGCGAACTCTGGCACTACGTTTGGTGCTTCGCCACCACTCGTAATTACATAGTGAATGCGCGTTTCCATAGGGACGTGTTCGCGCATCATATTCACCATGTAATTCATGGCTTCCACTCCGTCTAAAGCAGAACGACCATTCCAAGGCGATACGGCTGCATGTGAAGCAATCCCATAAAATCTAAACTTTGCAGACTTATTGGATAGAGAAGAAGCGGCATCAGCCACATTCCTATCTGCTGGATGCCAATGCAATACCGCATCTACATCATCAAATAGCCCCGCTCGAACCATATAGACCTTTCCTGCGCCTCCTTCTTCGGCTGGTGTTCCATAAAGGCGAATAGTGCCTTTTATGTTCTTCTTTGCCATCCAATTTTTTACGGTAATGGCTGCTGCGGTGGAGCCTGCACCAAAAAGATGATGTCCACAGGCGTGCCCTGCTTCTACGCCTTCTCGCACTTGGCGCGCAGGTACAGCATCTTGCGAAACGCCTGGCAAAGCGTCAAACTCGGCTAGAATACCAATCACAGGTTTACCACTTCCATAACTCGCTACAAAAGCAGTCGGAATATCTGCTACCCCACTTTTTACTTCAAAACCTGCTTTGCGCAGTTCTGCTTGCAATAAAGTAGAAGATTTTTCTTCTTGATACCCTACTTCTGCATATTCCCAAATACTATGAGCAATTTTAGCGTAATGACTGGCGTGCTGCTCTAAAGACTCTAATACCATTTTTTTATCTTCTTTCGAAGTTTGGGCAGCCGAAATAAGGGTGCCAAGCAACAAAAAAAAAGGAACATAAGATATTTTGCTTATCATTTGTGCATCAAAATTTTGTGATGAAAAAAAATAATAGGATGCAATTATACGCACCTTTTTGTCAAAACTTTGACTGATTAGTTGCTGTATTTTTTGTTTTCCGTGATTTAATGATTAAAATTGCACTTTAATCGGTTAGCATGAGCCGCACATTAGTTTGTAAAAACGTTGGTTAATAATAAATATTAGGGATATAACTCAACAGTGTATCCTGTACTAAAACAGAGTTTAAATATGATGCGTAAATTACTTTTATTGATTTCTTTAGTGTGGTTTGCCCACGCACTGTTCGGACAAACTTCCCTAACGGGGAAGATTACCGACGAAGAAACGGGCGAACCTCTGATTTTTGCAACCATCCTTTTAACAAAAAATGGAGTTTCTGTGGTAGGTTCTACTGCGGATGTGGATGGAAATTACAGTATTTCTCCCTTAGATCCAGGCACTTATGATATTCAATTTTCTTACACTGGCTATCAATCCCAGCGACAAGAAGGTGTGGTGGTCTTCGCAGGGAAAGCCAACAAACTGGACATAAAACTATCTTCGGGGATAGTGATAGACTCCGATATAGAGGTAATTGGCTACCGCGTCCCTTTGATTGAGCAGGACAACACCAGTCAAGGACAAACCATCACCAGTGAACAAATCAAAAGTCTTCCCTCTCGAAATATCACTGCCTTAGCTGCAACCACAGCAGGTTTAGGGACTACGGATGAGGGAGATGCTATCACGGCAAGAGGATCCCGTTCTGGTGCAACGGTATTTTATGTAGATGGTATCTTAACTAGAGGGCAGTTACCTCCCGAATCAGAAATTGATCAGTTGCAAGTCGTGACAGGAGGATTGGAAGCACAATATGGAGACATTACGGGTGCGTTAATCTCTATTACCACCAAAGGTCCGTCAGCAAGGTGGACAGGAGGTGTGCAAGCAGAAACTTCGGAATTCTTCAACGATTTTGACAATCGCATCCTCGATTTCAACGTCAGTGGTCCGTTGTTGAAGAACAAAGCTGGAGAATCGCTTGTAGGGATTCGTTTAGCAGGTCGTTATACTTATGATTACGACGACGATGCGCCAGGCGTGAATGTCTATCGCGTGAAAGATGAAACACTAGCAGAACTAGAGGCAAATCCTATTATTGTTAAAACCACAGCGAACGGAAGTTCTTCCACAGTAGTAGCTGCGGACTTTACGACTTTGGATGACGTGGAAGCCCTAACTGCTAAACCTTTTGAGGATAATACTTTTTATTCCCTGAATGCAAAAATAGATGCTCGCTTAAACAAAGCAGTAGATTTGTCTTTCACTGGTTTTTACTCTACAAGAGAAAATTATTTTACACCAGGTCGAAACTCGGATAATAATTCTGCGGGCGGAGGAGAAAGCTGGCGCGTGTTCAACAGCCACAATAACCCTTTGGATGAAGACCAGACCTTACGCGGCAATTTACGACTTCGTCACCGCTTGGGAGGTGCAAATGCTGCCACAGAAGGCGATGCAGCTTCTAGTGCAGTGATTCAAAATGCTTCTTACACCATACAATTGGGGTACGAAAACAACCAAGGTCAGACTGCTGATAGCCGACATGGAGATAACTATTTTAATTACGGTCATGTAGGTGATTTTGATTTTGAGTGGATTCCTACGTTCAATTTCGACCCGCAAACTGGTGGATTAATTCATACAGACTACCGCCAAGTGTTGAGGGGCTACACGCCAGGTAGTTTTAATCCTGTCTTGGCAAACTACAATAATGCGTTGGATATCAACATCAACGAGGGATTGAACAGTAATGTGCCAGGCTATATTGTATTTTTCTTTGGCAATCCAACGGCTAATGCGTCCATAGGAAGAGACAATTTTTACACCGTGAATGGGCGTTTGGATAATCAGTATGGAGATTCATGGGGCTTTCACACCAACGTAGGTTCGGTGTATAACAGCGTTAGTAAATCAGACAATGACCTAGTCACATTGAACTTGAATAGCTCTTTTGAGTTAGTTCCAAAAGGAAATACTGACAAAGGCAGACATAGCATCCAGTTCGGTATTTGGTACGAGCAACGCACCAACCGTTTTTACAATGTACGACCGAGAAATATTTGGGATGTGGCGCGTCAACAGTCCAATATACAAATTAGAGGTATTGCTGGAGTAGCCGACACGGTGGGTACTTTTGATGTTCCGGGATTTGGCACTGCCAATCTGCTTTCGCTTCAAATTGACGAGGGCGCAGATAACTTATTTTATCGCCGCGTTAGGGAAGTGACTGGGCAATCTTTAAATGATTATGTAAATGTGGATGGATTGTCACCTGACCAGTTGTCATTGGATATGTTCTCCGCTAAAGAATTGAACGACGAAGGTATTTTAAACTATTATGGATACGACCATTTAGGTAACGAGTTTGATGGTACTTTTGATGACTTTTTCAAAGCCACAGATGCTAATGGTATTCGTACTTTCCCAGTAGCACCCAATCGTCCGATTTATTCGGCTGCTTACTTACAGGATAAATTTAGCTTCCGCGACATCATTTTCCGAATTGGCGTGCGCGTGGATCGTTATGATGCGAATACAAAAGTGTTGAAAGACAACTACTCTTTGTATGAAATTCAAGGAGCATCCGATTTTCACGCTCAAAACCCTGATTTTGAGCGGCCCGGGAATATTGGTGACGACTTCAAGGTCTATACTAACGACGGAGCTACGGCGGTACAAGGCTACCGAGAGGGCGATCAGTGGTATTTCGCTAACGGTACACCTGCCAACAGCCCGACACAGATTTTCTCTGGCGGTTTAGTGTTTCCTGCTTACCAAGACGAGCGCGTGAATAGTGTAGCAAATTTTATTAAAGATAGATCGTTCGATCCAACGGTTTCATTTGAGGATTATGAGCCACAAATCAACTTTATGCCGCGTTTGGCGTTCTCCTTCCCAATTTCAGAAGATGCCAATTTCTTTGCTAATTATGATGTACTGGTGCAGCGTCCGTCTTCTAATACTATCGCTACGGCTTACGATTATTTCTATTTCACAGATGTGAATACGACTAGAAATAATCCGAATTTGAAGCCTGAAAAGACAATCACTTACGAAGTTGGTTTTCAGCAAAAACTTTCCACAGCTTCTGCTTTAAAAATATCAGCTTATTATCGAGAAATGCGCGATATGATTCAGTTGCGTACCTTTTTCCCAGTTCCTATTGTGAATCAATATACCACTTACGATAACATAGATTTTGGTACCGTAAAAGCCTTCAGTTTTCACTTATGACTTGCGCAGGGTGAAAAACGTAACGGTGAATGCTAACTACACGTTACAATTTGCAGATGGTACAGGTTCAAGTTCAGATTCTCAACGCGGCTTGACCTCAAGAGGGAACATTAGAAACTTGATTCCACTCAATTTTGATGAGCGTCATCGCATCAACTTGATTTTGGACTATCGCTACGGTGCAGGTGCAAAATACAACGGACCAGAGCTATTGGGCAAAAAGATACTAGAGAATTTTGGTATCAACTTGCAGGCTATTGCGGTATCGGGTCGCCCTTACACGGCTACAAGTCTTCCGACTATATTGGGTGGTACTGGTTTCAAAGGAGCTATTAACGGCGCGAGAAACCCTTGGAACTTTGCTTTGAACTTGCGTATAGATAAAGACTTTGTACTGCCAGGAAATACAGGCTTAAATGTCTATGTGCGTGTACAAAACGTCTTAGATAGGCGCAATGTGATCAATGTTTATTCTGCAACAGGCTCTGCTTTTGATGATGGTTATTTGGCTTCTGCCAATGGATTTAATCAGTTAAGAACCATACAAGGGTCTGTCAGAAGCGTGGATTCGTACTTGGCTTCTTATCAATGGTCCATTTTGAATCCGAATCTATTTAGTTTGCCAAGACGTATTTTTGCAGGTATTGCTTTAGATTTCTAAATTGAACTTTTTTTGTACAAAACGATTTTAGCAAAAAAATTAAACCTCTTTTGACGAGTGTTGTGGCAGGAACTAAAAAAGAATCGCAATTTCGACTAGCATTTTTAGTCATCATGCCACAACCTATTGTCAAAAAACTAATTTTAATTAAATTACAACATTTACTGTTATGAAATATAATCAAAAATTATGGTTGATTTTCGGACTAGCTTGGTGCTGGAGTACCTTAATGTACGCCAACATTGACCCTAACCGAAGACAAGCTCCTAACCCTAATCGAATTGAGCATAGAAACAACTGTGACCCAGCAGTGGCACAGATAGACCAAGCCATCAATAACGTTAGAGCACGACTTTTGACAGGTGGTGACGTGTGGTGGGATGGTAGCGACGGACGCTATGTGGTGCCTAAGGTACCAGCGGGTCAGCCAGAAGTATCCTCCATCTTCGCAGGTGGCGTATGGCTTGGGGGATTTGACCCAGCAGGTAACTTAAAATTAGCCGCTCAAGAATTTGGACGAAGCTCCGGAGATGCTGATTTTTGGCCAGGTCCGCTAGACCCTATTTTGGGAAGCGTCACACAAGAGATTTGTTCAAAGTGGGATCGTTTTTTCAGAGTAACAGGAGAGGAAATTGACCAGCACTTGCGCAATTATGAAGCAAGTGTAAGAGAGGGAAAACCTTACAGCACAAACGACATTCCAAGAAACGTGCGTGGTTGGCCCGCCAGAGGCAATCAATTTTTCTTTGATATACACGAATTTGAATTACCCAACACGGATCAAGGGTTGGCTGGTTTTGGGATGTTGACGGGAATGGCTTATATGACCCTGACCAAGGAGATTATCCTGTTATTGAAATTCGAGGGTGTCCTGAACCACAGTATCCAGATGAAATGATTTTTGGATATACAATGACGCAGGTAATATTCACTCTGTAACGCAAGGTGATCCACTTCAGATGGAATTGCAAGTACAAGCGTTTAGCTACGCTACGAATGACGAAATCAATGACATGACTTTCCAACGCTATAAACTTATCAATCGAGCTATTGAAAGTATTGATAGTGTGTTTTTGCGATGTGGGTGGATCCAGATTTAGGTTGTTCTACCGACGATTTTGTAGGCTGCGATACGTTGCGAAGTTTGGCATTCATTTATAATTCGGATGCTGTGGATGGAGAAAATGGCTCGACTTGTCCTGGTGGAGTCAACACGTATGGCGAGAATATTCCTATTGTGGGGATTGACTATTTTAGAGGTCCTTTGGATGAAAACTTCCAAGAAATTGGAATGTCTTCTTTTACTTACTACAATCGTGCTGGATTGGGCGCGGAGCCTGGAACCGTTGACCCCAATACGGCTTCCCAGTTTTATAATTACATATCAGGTTCTTGGGGAGACGGTTCGCCATTTACTTTTGGGGATGATGCCTACCGAGATGGCATACCGATTAAATATGCTTTCGTAGGGAATCCGTCAGAAGGTAACGAATGGTCAATGTGTAGCTCTGGTGCAGACCCTAACCAAGACCGTCGTACTGTACAAGCTTCTGGACCGTTTCGCTTGGACCCAGGCGCTGTAAATGAGTTGATTGTGGGCGTAGTTTGGGTAGCTGATCAATTGTATCCTTGCCCTGACATCGAGGGGATTCGTTTTGCCGATGATATTGCACAGGCTTTGTTTGACAACTGTTTTGAGTTGACGGATGGACCTGATGCACCAGATATGGACTTTATTGAATTGGATCAGGAAATCGTGGTACTAATTACCAACGATTCTTTGATTTCTAATAACGCTTTTGAACAATATGCTCAGCGCGGACTTCAAATTCCTGCCTTTGCTAGTGATTCCTTGTATCGCTTTGAAGGGTACAAAGTGTATCAACTTATCGGACCTGATGTTACTTTGGCAGATGTGGAAGACCCAGACAAGGCTCGCCTAGTGTTCCAAGCAGATTTGAAAAACAAAATCAGTAGAATATTTAATTGGGAAGAGCAGGAAAGCCCTTTGGACGAGACGTTTTACGCGCCAGTGTTGAAAGTGCAAGGTGCAGATGCAGGTATTCGACATTCTTTCAGAATTACAGAAGATCAGTTTGCGCAAGGTGATCGCCGCTTGATTAACCATAAAAAATACTACTTTACTGCAATCGCTTACGCTTACAACAATTTTGAGGACTATAACCCGAAGACAGAAGTAGGGCAGCGAGAACCTTATTTGGAAGGCAGACGCAACATCGGTGATGGAACAAATCCTTACTATACTGCTATTCCGCGTCCATTGGTTTATCAATCGTTGAATGCTAACTACGGAGACGGTACAATTATTACGCGCTTAGATGGCATTGGAGCAGGACAAAAGTTCTTAGATATTTCGGAAGAGTCCAGAGCCGCTATTATCAATGGTACTTTTGATGGTACAATCACCTATAAACCAGGCGCAGGTCCTATTGATGTAAGTATTGTCAATCCATTGCTTGTTCAAGATGGAGAGTACGTGTTGACGTTCGTAGATGACAATTTGAATAACACTACGTTAGAGCCTGGTACAGGTTGGAGGTTGATTGACACAAAGAATAATCGAGAAATTAAATCTGAAAGTTCTATTGAGCAACTCAATGATCAAATTATTGGAGAACTTGGATTTTCCATCGCTATCGTACAAAGTGATGAGCCAGGAGAAAATGCAGATAACTCCAACGGCTTAATCGGCTATGAGGAAGTCTATTCAGACTCTACTAAGTCAGCTTGGTACTCCGGTGTGACAGACGATGCTTTAGGATTTGGAGATGTGAATTTTCAAACCCCTATTTTCTTTAATTTGATGGCTACTTCTTCAGCAGAAGAAGATGAGATTTTGGACTTGAAGCAGGCTTATAGAAAAGTAGGTCCTGGCTATTGGTATCCTTACACACTTGCCGATTGGAGAGCTAGAGAATCCGATGATAACGGAATAGGTTACTTTTCTCCTGCTTGGACGGATCGCGTTGGCGGTAATAATGGAGGTATTGTCAGAACCAGTAATCCACTTTCTGCCCTGAACAATGTGGATATTATTTTAACCAAAGATAAATCAAAATGGAGTCGTTGCGTAATTGTCGAAACAGCTTCCAATTATGATGTGATTAATATTACACAACCTTTTGGACCCGCGCCACAAGGTAGAAGCAAATATTTTGATGTGCGCGACGCACCATCCGTTGGAAAAGAAGATACGAACGGCGACGGGCTACCTGACCCAGACGGCGACGGTGTGGGGATGGGATGGTTTCCTGGCTATGCTATTGATGTAGAAACGGGCCAGCGCGTGAATATCTTTTTCGGAGAAAATTCTATCTATGGTGGAGCAACCATCACTTACGCTGGTACACCTATCAATACCGCAGAATTTGAAGGTGTTTTCACGGGTAGAGATATGATGTGGAATCCTAGTAGCACGCCTTTCTTACCTCCAGGCTTGACAAACGGGCAGTTCAATCGTTTTAATTTCATTTTAGGTGGACAGCATTATGTTTATGTAACAAAACAACCTTATGATGGGTGTGAGGCGCTTCGCTCGCGTTTGGCTATTGGGCAAGTAGCTATCAGAAAAGTGCAAGCTATGCGTGAAGTCACTTGGGCTTCCATGCCATTCTTGATAGAGGGACAAGAGATGCTGCCTTATGCGCAAGGTTTAGTACCGAATGATTTGTTAATCAAGTTGCGCGTGGACAATAAGTACCAAGTGCAAAAGGGAACAGACCAGTACAAGGGCTATCCTTCTTATCGCTTTAAACTAGAAGGCGTAACAGCAGATGAAGTGAATAAGGAAACCGCATCAGAAGCCTTGAAACAGGTGAATGTATCGCCAAATCCTTATTATGGCTATTCTGCTTATGAAAATTCGCAATTTAGTACCGTCGTAAAGATTACGAACTTGCCTGCTGCTTGCGTGGTAACCATTTATTCTTTGGATGGTAAATTCATTCGACAGTACAACAGAAACGAATCAGGGCTTGTGCCTGGTCCTAGAAATAACAATCGTCCATTGGAGCGCCAACAAATCAATCCTGATTTGGAATGGGATTTGAAGAATACAAAAGGGATTCCAGTAGCCAGTGGAGTTTACCTTATCCATATTGATGCTGGTGAATTGGGTGAGCGCGTAATCAAATGGTTCGGCGTAGCACGTAGATTCGACCCATCTGGACTTTAATTTATGACATAACGAGGATAATTTCTTCAAAAATTATCCTCGTCGTCTTTATTCAACCATAAGTATTTAACAATCATGAATAAATTATTTACCATCATATTCTGCTTTTTCAGTGCTACTGCACTGTTTGCAGGAAATCCCGACCGTCAAGGGGAAGCGGGTGCAGGAGAACTTTTGATGAATCCTTGGGCAAGAAGCGCTGGGTTACATACGATGACCACTGCTAATATCTTTGGCGTAGAGGCTATGCGATTGAATATTGCAGGTTTGGCGCGCATTAACAACACGGATATTTATGCAAGTCACGCACTTTATTTAAAAGGTACAGATATTAATATGAATGCTTTTGGTATTGCTCAGCGCGTGGGTGAAAATGGAGCATTTGGATTGAGTTTGATGGCTTTAGATTTTGGAGATATTCCAGTTACGACTACCAATCAACCAGAGGTACAGGAGCGACTTTCTCTCCGAGTTTCTTTAATTTGGGATTGGGCTATGCACACATCTTTTGAAAATAAAGTTTTCTGTTGGTATTTTACTTCGCGTTATTTCTGAATCTACACAGGAATTGAACGCGACTGGATTCGCTATTGATGCTGGCGTACAGTATGTAACTGGTCCAAAAGATAATTTTAAGTTCGGTATTTCATTAAGAAACGTGGGTTCTCCGATGCGCTTTGGAGGACAAGGTTTGACAGTGCCAGCTTCTGCACCACAGAGTGACGTGAATTATAACTTAACCTTAGACCAGCGTTCAGAAGACTTCGAATTGCCCTCGGTCTTAAATATTGGGATGGTCCTACGATTTTTACTTGGACGCTATCAATCGCTTGACTTTGGTCGGTAATTTCGCTGCAAATTCGTTTTCAAGAGACCAAATCGGTGGCGGCTTCGAATATTCTTTGAATGATTTGTTCCAATTGCGAGCAGGGTACAAATACGAAGTTGGTTTGGAAGATGATGAGGCTACAGAACCACTTTACACAGGTATTAGCGCAGGTGCGAGCCTTAATGTGCCGCTCAGTAAAGAAGACAAAAAACGCACTTTTGGGATTGACTATGCGTATCGTCAAACCAAACTTTTTGATGGTACTCACAATTTTTCAGTCCGAATTAGTTTGTAATTGAACTTTCTTTTTTGAAAAGGACTTATTATATTTGTATTGAATTATTCTAGGGGCGTTTTCACTGGACGAGTGTTTGGTGGAAACGTCTCTACTTTATTGGGCATTTGATGATTGGTAATTGATGTTATGCCGTTCGCTATTTGCATTTGACTGTTTGTTTCTAAAAAAGTGCTTTCATATTCGCAGGAATGGCACGTTGGTTGAAGAGGTCTAAATAATGGTATTTAGTCAAATGGCGAACAACAAAAAGCAAATTATGTAACGTGGGTTAGTCGTTAATAGAAATACTTATGTTACTTGATTGCTTGCTCGCCCAAATGTTCATCAATTGGGAAATGATAGCTTAAAAGCAGTAGTAACTGTTGGGGGAAGTATTTCATCACCAACTATCGAGTGTGTAATATTGTAATTAGTCATTCCTTAACATCTTACACAAAAAATGATTCGTTGTTTTAATCAACTGGTTGTTTAAGTGCACTACCAGTTGACTTACGATGTTATCTTTTTTAAGGAACGATAAGTTCATAAGACCCATTAACCAAGAACTAAAACCAAACGTATTTAATTTTTTTACTAAAACATTAGAGTTATGGCAGGAATGAGTTATATGTCACAAGAAGCGTATGACAAACTGCAAGCAGAGTTGGATGAACTAAAAAGTGCAGGTCGTCAAGAGGCAGCTAAAGCAATTGCCGAGGCGAGAGAGAAAGGGGATCTTTCAGAGAATGCAGAGTATGACGCTGCTAAAGAAGCACAAGGATTGTTGGAGTTGAGAATCAATAATTTGGAAAAAGTAGTAGCAAATTCAAGGGTTTTAGACCCAAATGATATTGATACATCAGAAGTCCGCGTAATGACTAGAGTAAAAGTGAAAGATACTAAAAGTAATAAAGAAATGACGTACCATTAGTGTCTGAGTCGGAATCAGACATTAAACAAATGAAAATTTCGGTATCTTCACCTGTTGGAAAGGGATTATTGGGTAAACGAATTGGAGATGTAGCAGAGATTATTTTGCCAAGAGGGATAATGAAATTTGAAGTGCTAGATATTACAATTTGAGGCTATGCACTTTGCCTTTTGCTGGACTACAATCCTAAGTCCATAGTTTCAAAGCAAATCGCAAACTGCGTAACTTAACAGGGTCAATTAACAATGGGTCAAAGTGACAAACCAAGCTGCGACCCATTGTTAATCCCTCACGCTCAAAAAACTTTCAAAAAAAAATGAAAAACACACCAACCATTTTATTGTTTACTGTTTTGTAAATGATGCCATACAGGTCACCCTGCTTCACAAAAGCCTAGAATGGTAAGTTAATCAAATCCTTGTTATGATAAAAAGTAGAATAATAATTATCTTCTCTACGCTTGTGGTATTGGCTGCTTGCCATGGTTACAAAGATATTCCAACTTTTAGTAACACAGAAGACTGGCGCGTAAAGCGGTTAGCTGCTCATCCTCAACAAACAGGAGGCAACGCAGAAGAAGGTTTCACTTATATGCTCAATGGCAACTACGTGGGTGGTGGCATTCCTTATAAAATATTTGAGAACCAAGGTAAAAGATTGTTAAAAAAATATCCTACCCCAAATAGCTATGAAAAAGATATTCCTTACTTCCTCACTGTGTTTGAAACAGACGACCATGTAAAAGTGGTGACAGGCAACTGTTTTACATGCCACGCTGCTCCCATCAATGGCGAGATATTCTACGGCGTAGGGAATTATGCGTCTGATTTTAGGCAAAATATGACTTTTTTCACCAAAACCACCAATCTTTTAATGCGCTTGAGATACGGTACAGGCTCTAAAGAATGGGCGGCTTATAAAGATTTCGGTAATTTTTTACTGCCACTGCGCCTTCCATTGTCACCAATCAAATGGGGGTCAATCCAGCTGCTCGCTTGGCTGAATCCTGCATGAAACATAGAAATTTATCTGATCTTACTTACATCGAAGAACCGTATTACGAAACTCAAGATTACAATATTGGTTCAGATGTGCCACCACTTTGGCATGTCAAGAAAAAAAATGCACTCTATTACACTGGCGTTGGGCAAGGCGATTTTACTAAATTATTAATGCAGGCTTCTGTCCTGGCAGTTCCTGATAGTGCATACGCGCGACAAGTGCAAGAACATTTTGTGGATGTATTGGCTTGGCTCAACAGTTTACAACCACCTACTTATCCTTACGCAATAGACCAGACACAAGCCTTAGCAGGAAAGTCCATCTTTACAGACCACTGTGCAAAATGTCACGGTACTTATGATGAGCCTGAAACTTATCCTAATAAGCTAATTGCTATGGCAGTTATTCAAACGGATTCTCTTTATGCTACTTACGCTATGAAGTCAGGCATTACGGATTGGTATAACAAAAGTTGGTTTGCCACTTCCGCACCAAAGTCTAATCTTATCCCATCCTATGGATACATTGCGCCACCTTTAGATGGCATTTGGGCAACTGCACCTTATTTGCACAACGGTGCTGTTCCTACATTAGAGGATTTGCTAAACAGCCGTCAACGCCCAACTTTTTGGAAGCGCAACCTTGAACAATATGATTTTGACCCCATAAAAGTGGGTTGGAATTACGAAACTAAATCAAACGGCACTAGCAAATTCACTTACGATACTACCCTGCCAGGGTATAGCAACATAGGACATTACTTTGGCGACGAACTTACACCAGCAGAAAGAAAAGCGGTGATTGAATATTTAAAGACTTTGTAAAACGTTATTTTATTCGATGGTAGTAACGGTTGACAATCAAGTGGTTGCGGTGTAAGGAATTAAAGGACAATTGACTACTCGCATTTTTCTGCGTAAAAAAATCTTCAATACAGGAAAAATTATCAATAAATTGATAATCAAGCCAATACAGCTAGTGGTCAAACGGTATTGGCTGAAACTAAAATCTTCCTTTCAACTACTTCGACGTACTTAATATCGCGAGGGCTACACTGTTGCTTGTCCATTCTGCAACTGTTCACTGGTCTTTCCGAATCGTCGTTCTCTACTTTGATAATCTAGGATGGCTTCATATAAATTTTGCTTCCTAAAGTCGGGCCAGTAGGTGGGCGTAAAATAAAGTTCTGCGTAAGCGAGCTGCCAAAGCAAAAATTACTGAGCCTAGATTCGCCACTAGTCCGAATTAAAAGTTCTGGGTCAGGAATACCACCAGTGGCTAAACTATTGGAAAATAGGGCTTCATCAATTTGATCAGGAGAAAGTTCTCCATTTTTCACCCGTTCTGCAATATTTTTTACTGCACACATAATTTCCCATTTTGCGCTGTAATTCAGCGCGAGTATCAGCGTAGTGCGAGTATTGTGGCGCGTGGATTCTATACCTCTCATTAGGGCTTTATAACTTTCGGTCGGCAGTTTACTTACGTCACCAATTGCTTGTAGTCGAATGTTGTTCTTGTTCAAAGTATCCATTTCTGCCTGAATGGTATCTACCAAAAGCATCATTAGCGCATTTACTTCCAGCGCTGGGCGATTCCAGTTTTCAGTAGAAAAAGCATACAAGGTTAAGTAGTCTATACCTAGTTCGGCAGCGGCTTCGGTAGTTTCTCGAACAGCTTTCACCGCGTTGCGATGTCCAAACACCCTCGGATAGCCTTGTCGTTTTGCCCATCGTCCATTACCATCCATGATGATGGCGATGTGTTTAGGTAAACGAGTGGTATCAATTTGTTCTCTCAATCCTTCCATTGATTTAGGCATTGACTTAATTTATTTGTTGAGTTCTACCGAATAGCTACAAGGAATGAGCAATAAATAAATCAACAATTTGCTTTTACAACTCATTTATTATCAAATAATAAATTTGCAACTTATCACTCATAATTTATATCTCATCAGTAAGCCTTAGCAATTAGGACATTAACCAACGAGCAAGTCACAATTATTTCAGTCTGTTCTTTTAGTTTTATCTTCCTGGTTTTGAGGATTGTATGATTGGTGAAACACCTACTTTCTAAAATAACAAACTAAAATAAGTTGTAAAGTTAAGAATAACTCATATTTTATCCTAATTAAGTTGCTGGTTTGACATTTTTTGTCCTTCAAGTGCTGAACTATTTTTTTGGAATAGCACTTATTTCCTACCGAAATCGGCAGGTATTTCTCCCCATTTTTCTGTTTCCCATTTTAAAACAGGTACTCGAAAATCGTGGGTAGCTAACCAGTTTTCTGCTCGTTTTATGAGTTCATGCAAGTATTCTGTCTTTTCATTCACCACCAGTTTACTTTTGGATTGTCCTTTTTTGACCCAACCAATGGCAGTTTTTGAATCTGAGTAAATAGGTATCCTTGCACCTAGTTTTTCAAGATAGCCTAATCCGTGTACAATTCCTAGAAATTCTCCAATGTTATTCGTCCCCAAATTGAATTTTTGGTGAAAAAGTTGCTTCCCTGTCTTCGTATCCACACCTTGATATTCCATTACGCCTGGATTTCCACTACAAGCTGCATCCACTGCAATACTCTCCCAAATGACAGGTTCATTAGCAATAATACGATTTTCTATTTTGGGGCTAGATTTGGTTGATTTCCCTACCGCAACAGGTGGCGTGTTAAAAGCTATTTGTGCTTCCGCCAATGTGGAAAAAGACTCGTACTTCGCGTTTGGGAATCCATTAATTTGTATTTGACAAGTTTCCCAATTGTTGTAAATACCAGGCGTGCGTCCACTCCAAACTACATAATATTTTTGTGATTTAGCCATTCTAGTTGTATGAGCAATAAATAGTAAAAAATGAATCCTTTAAAGTTAGATACCGATGGTATGTAGCTCGCTATTTGCATTTGGCTATTTGCTTTTAAAAAGGCTTTTTCATGCTGGTACGGAAAAGCCCGTTAAATGGAGTATGCTTGTATTTAACAAAAACAAATTGCGTAGCATCAATCAGGTACTACAAATATGACTATCAAAAAGCGATTTTTAGATTTTTATATCAAAAACTTTCGCACTAAATATCATTTCAGGTATTTCTACGCTTGCTAATGTATGTCTAAAAGGTTTAAATTTGTAGCATCGTGATTGCTCAAGATATTTGTTGAGCTTTTAGAACTATTTATCAGTCAAGTTCATCTTTACTTCAAATTACATTAGGAAAACTTTAACAAAAAAAATTTAATTCCGTAGCCTGTAACTTTTTGAAACGTAGATTCGACTATTCATTACTCTGAACAACCTACAACGTGATTCATTCATTAGACAGAATATAATTATCATAATAGAAATCCCCATTTTTCAAGACTTGAAACAAATAGTGCATACTTGAGTGTTTAACCTTTCAAAAGGTTTATCCGTCTAATAAATCATGCAGCACCAACTATTAAAATATAATTTTGTCTGTATGAATGGAAATCACCAACACCAAAATTAAACGTAAGTCACCTTTGAATAAATAAAAAAATTAAGCTATGAAAACGCATTCGATTGTAAACTTTTTGGTTATTATTTTCACATTTATTGCCTCAAATCTAATGACTCAAAACATCGGTTTTGCGTCTGTCCATAAAATGCAAGGCAGCTCTTTAGGCAACTTCACTTTTATGGATAAAATTGAGGAAGATTTATTGGATAGTGCTTGGTTTGATAGCTCCCGTCTATTCATTTTTAATAGGACGGGATTCGTCACAGTCTTAGCAGAAGACAATAAAAAAGTGGATTACTTATCATGGGATTTACAACTCATTAATAATGAAGCCTATTTGACTTTATCTCAAGCGACTGGAAAGGTAGAGCGGTTTCGTCTTGTTCGCGCAAATAATCATTTGCAGTGGATAGACATGTTGAACGGTACCCCACTTAAGATTGATGCTATGCCTATTCCAAATCTTGAGCGATGGGAAACTACAAAAAGCAACTTAGTAGGTACTTGGTGCAGCAATATCTATCCAGCGGAAGTCATTGAAGATATGGAAACCAATAACCATGAAACTAAAACCATTTCGAGCGCAACATTCAAGTACGAGTTTTTACCAGATGGTCGGTTTGTAAAAACCATTTACATCAATGCTCAAGAACGCAAAGTGCAAGCGATTGGAGTGTGGGAATTAGCTTTCGATGCCACTTCTTTAATCATTCACTTGGAGGAAGGTAACGCAAAATACAAGTCGTATTGTTTGGAAATCAAGCATCTATCTTTTGATGAATTAGTTTTGGATCAAGCTGCTGCTACTTCCAAGTTAGAAGACCAAATTTGTGCTAACTCTAAAACGTTCTATTTCAATAAGCATTAAGCCACTAATTAGCTGATGTTCCGCCATTCGCTGTTTGTATTTGGCTATTGCTTTTGAAAAAACTTTCTCGTGTCTGCTTGAAGTGCCTACATGAAATAGCTAAATTTGAACAAACAGCGAATAGCAAAAGTAAATTGAATAATAGGAAATCAAAACAGGATATGCTTGAGCGCGTGAAGTGAAGCAATCATATCCTGTTCCTTAAAGCGGCTAATCCTAGTCACCACTGCAATTGTTCCTCCAAGTCATCCAGTTTTGCTTGCTGGTAAAATTGCTTCGTAAAAATACGTTGTTTTTGACGAGCAATCACCAATTTAGCCAGCATAACGTTAGTGGGTTCTTCTTGTGTTAAAGAAAGAATTTCATTTACTTTTGATTCCGGAATGTCTAGGCGGTACATTAAACTCATTAATGATTCCAACTTATGCTCAATATAGTAAGCGATTTGATCGGCTAACATATTGGTTAAGGTTTCTTCCGAAAGTGCTTCAGAAGAAAATTCCAACTCGAAATCCCTAGTCACTAAACCCTGTAGCTGGCTGTTGTTTGTCATAACATCCTAAAAATTTATTAATTCTTTTCTGTATTGACGAGTGATAAGTTAGTTGTTTGATAATAAATGGGTTACAAGCGCGAATTAAGGTTTTGTTTGTTGCTTATTTCTGATTTGATTATAAAAAATCAAACAGCACACTCCTTGTATTCGTTCAACTACTAAATGTAATTTCCCAAATAGTAGAACTTTAGGTTAAAAGTTACGTATCTTCGCATCAGAAAAAGTGTTAATATGAAGCGTTTGTTATTTATATTGCTTTGTTGTTTTCCAATCGCGTTGGTAGCGCAAAACAGTGTTACTGATTTAGAAAAATTACTCGCAGAGACTACTGATGCTAGGGAAAAGCTCAATATTTGCTATCAATTAGCAGAAGAATACCTTAGTAGGGGCGATGAAGAAAAGTCTATTCAATATTCCGAAGAAGGTATCAATATTGCTAGAAGTCTTAACGATTCAAAAATATTGGCGAGCCTCTACCTACTCAATGCTGATGCCTATTACAGAGACAGAGTTTACAAAAAGGCTTATGAAAAATACAAAAATAGCTCGGATTATTCCAAATCCGTCAAAGAAATAGAACTAGTGCTGGAATCCTACGAAGGGATGATTCAGTCCTTAAAAAAGATGAATCAAGATGACCGAGCTGCAAGGGCAGCGGAGGATGCTATTACTTACTTGAAGGAAAACAACAACTACCAAAAACTAAGAGGTCGAGAAATCAGTTTTCGCAACGACATCGAAAAACTAGAAAAAGAACGTCAATCCTTAGTGCAAGAAAAACAAAAGCTTCAGTCAGAAATGGAAGGTTTGCGCGTTAAAGAAGAAAAGCTGAGCCAAGACAATTCTGTTTTAGCACAAACCAACACGCAACTGGCAGAGCGGCAAGTTTCACTCGCCAAAGAAAAAGCAGTAGTCGAAGAGCGGGTCACTTTACAAGAAAGTGAAATTTCAAAAATGTCAGAAGCTGCTGCGAAGTTTGAGTTGGCACAAGCTAAACGAAAAGAGCTTATAGATTCTTTGAACAACCGACGTTTACTAGATTCCATTTCATTGATTAGTTCAAACATGGAATTACAAAACGCACAACTCAAAATCAATCGCAACCAATACATTGTTGCTATTATTCTTTCTCTTTTGCTTTTGTTGGGTGCCTTATCTTTGCTCTTCTTTGTTCGATACCGAGCTAAAAAAAGATCAAATCAACTCTTGGAAGAAAAAAATAAAGCGATTGCGGAGGCTAGAGAACGTTCCGATGAGCTACTCCTAAACATCCTCCCTGAATCTATTGCCGAAGAACTCAAATCTACTGGAAAAGCCAAAGCCAGGCAGTTTCAAGAAGTGACTGTAATGTTTGCAGATTTTAAAAACTTTACCAAAATGGCAGAAGTGCTCACTCCAGAAGCCCTCGTACAGGAAATTGATAACTGTTTTCGCGCTTTCGATACTATTATTTCACAATATCACGACATTGAGAAAATTAAAACCATTGGCGATGCCTACATGTGTGCTAGTGGATTCACGGAACGAAAAACACTACCTTCTAATATCGTTAAAGCAGCACTTGAATTTCAGGATTATTTGACGCTCGTAAAAAAAGAAAGACAAGCACTTGGACTTCCTTTTTTTGAAGCCAGAATCGGACTACATACTGGCTCAGTAGTAGCAGGAGTAGTGGGTAGCAAAAAGTTTGCTTACGACATTTGGGGCGACTCTGTTAATACAGCTGCTCGTATGGAACAAAACTGCGAAGTAGGCAAAGTCAACATTTCTCAAACCACATACAATTTGGTGCGATATAAATTCGACTGCGTCTATCGAGGCCACGTAGAAGCTAAGAACAAAGGGCTAGTTGAAATGTACTATGTCTTGCAACCTGTTGACCATGAAGCGGATAGTTTAGTGGTTGCGTAATGGGGAATTTTACCAAACGGCTGAAAGTAGAACACAATTGAAAAGTTCATCAATTAATACGCCCGAGTGTGGGTATTGAACCTCAACGCGAAATATCTCGTTAAACAGACAAGAACCAAGATAATTAGGATAGCGAATGCGATATTTTTTGTGGCGATTTCTGTTTTTCATCCTTATAGTTGTACTTGGGCTAAGCGTAATTTTTTGTTACAACAGCTATCAAATAGCACACAAAAAACCGCAAATTAGACCAAGACACTTGGCTGGTTGGCGACTCTCAAGTGATGGTCGGGCTTAATCCACAACAGACTTCTCAACGCAGTCAATATCGCGCAGCAAGCCGAACCGTTTTTTATTACCTTCCATAAACTCGAAGCACTTTTGGCATATCAACAACCCAAGCGTATTATATTGGGTTTTTCCCCACACCACTTTTCCGATTTCAATGATGTAAAATTCAAACAACCTAAATTGGCAAAGGCGTTATTTCAAAGGGTTTATCCAATTATGTCAATTCAAGACTTTCAGCCTTTTGAGACCAACCAACAAGAACTTTGGTGGACTTATTTTCAACGTTGGTGCGTTATTCCCAAAGCACGACACTACGATTACATCGGTCATTACGAGGCACGTCCAAAACAACTTAATTTGAGCAACCCTAAAATTGCTGTGGAACGTCACTTTTACAGGGGAACTGAACCCGCAGGAGTTTCACTGCAAATGATACACTACTTAGAAAAAATAGTGCAACTCACAGCCACCAAACGGATAGAATTAATCTTGGTCAGTTTGCCAGTGCATGAAGCATATCGCAAAGCAATTCCACCACACTTTAATGCCATTTTTGAGGAAAAAAAACAAGAATTGAAACAAAGAAAAATAATGGTGCTGGATTTTAGTGATTATCTCTTGAAGGATGATTACTTTAGCGACCACGACCACTTAAACCAAGAAGGAGCTTCTTTTTTCACTACACTTTTAAGTCAAAACCTTCATTGATAACAGCATGAATATCAAATATTTATTAGTAATATTTTCTCTATTATTTGCCGTGTTGGCTTGCCAAAATGATACGCTTTTCAAACAAGAACAAAAATTATCCCAACCTTATTGGACTTACAAGGATTCGCTTCGTTTTGAATTTCCGATTCAAGATACGAATTTGTTGTATGATCTTTTTTAAATATTGAACATACGCCAAATTATTCGTATCAAAATTTATATACTTACATCACTACGCTGTATCCGTCAGGCAAAGTGCTGCAACAACAACTAAATATTGATTTGGCAGACAAGGCAGGTAATGGTACGCCAAATGCAATACTGAAAATTGTCGCTTACAAGTAATACTTCAACAAAATGCTTATTTCAATGAAATTGGACAACACACCATTTCATTAGCTCAACATACAAGACAGGACTCCTTGCTTGGTTTAACTGAAATAGGGTTCGAACTAAAAAAGTAGGCAATAAAACCACTGTAAAATGAAAAAAATCAGCGATATTTACTCATCATACTCGGCGTAATACTCACGGGATTTTTGCTCTATTACTTCAGAAGCATTGTCGGTTATATACTTATTGCTTGGGTGGTTTCTTTGGCTGGTTCTCCATTAATGTGGTTATTTGAACATAAAATTCACATCAAAGGCTGGCGCATGAAGGCTTCCACCTCGGCAGCTGTGACGTTGCTCCTGTTTTTGGTATTAGCCCTGCTTACCATAGGTCTTTTCGTACCTATGATTGTAGGACAGGTCAATAACCTAGCCACTATGGATTACCAAGCCGTAGTAAAGTCTCTAGATCAGCCCATTGAGGATATTAACGATGAATTGAATAAATTAGGTGCTGAACCTATTTCGCGCCTAGAATTAGAAGCTCAATTGCGCGTTGCTTTTAACGATTGGTTTGGATTAAATTCGATTAGCACCGTGCTTTCCAATTTTATTTCTGCTATTGGTAATGTGTTTGTTACCATTTTCTCTGTCGTCTTTATTGCCTTTTTTCTCCTTAAAGAACGCGAATTATTCACACAGGCGATGGCAGCAATTGCTCCACAACCTTTTGAGAAGCGCGTTAAAAATATGATTGATAACATTTCTCAATTACTGATTCGCTACTTTGCTGGTATTGTTTTGCAAGTCACTATCATCACGCTTTTTGTGAGTATTTCGCTTTGGCTACTTGGCGTAAAATATGCACTCTTGATTGGTTTTTTCGCCGCATTAGTGAATGTGATTCCTTACGTCGGACCGATTATCGGCGGCGCGTTCGGTGTATTTATCACCATTTCCTCCCATCTGGAAGTCAATTTTTACACGGAATTATTGCCACTCTTGGGCAAAGTGGTCGTAGTGTTTGCGTTAGTGCAAATGTTAGATAATTTTGTACTCCAACCTTATATTTTTTCTAATAGTGTACTGGCGCATCCACTTGAGATTTTTATTGTCGTGCTGATGGGCGCACAGGTTGGTGGTGTTGGTGGTATGGTGCTTGCCATTCCTACTTATACCATTTTGCGCGTCTTTGCGCGTGCTTTTTTAAGTGAGTTTAAAATCGTCAAACAACTCACCGAGAGCATCGCTTCGCTAGATGAAGTAGAAAAAAACTTTAAAGGCTAGTTCCGTCGCTGTAATAGCGATGATTTCATTTCAAAAGGGTGTTTTTTATGTCCATTAGAAAATAACTTGGTTCATCCGACTTTATGGCGCATATCTTATGTTGGAAATGGCAGCATAATAAAACACACCTTACAACGCATCTGTTACCAACTAATTAACCTACTGATTATCAATTGGATTTTTTACTTCTAAAATTACTAAAGGTGCGTTATTCCTAGCCACTAGCAGTAGGTTTTTTCCACCTTTTATTGAAAGATAGGCAAAATCTCGTACATCGCCGCGCAATTGTAAGCCTGCCACTCGATTCAGGTGATGTGTAAAATTTCCTTTGCTATCACCCAATAGCAGTACGCCTTTGCTGGCATCCGCTCTGCCAAATTGTACGCGATTCTCTGCGAAATTACCCCCTAACAAAATATCCAAATGCTTATCTTGATTAAAATCAACAAGTGTGACTGCATGAACAGGAGCAACCTGCGCCATTGTAGGGAGGGCGTGGGCTTCAAATTGAAAATTACCTTTATTTTCAAAATAAGTGCTGGCTAAATTATTGACTATTAGTTGTTGTGCATCTTTCCAAGTATCGCCGAAAAGGTCTTGAAATTTAGCCGTGGCGTAGGCTTCATATTGAAGAAAGGTTTTTTTCAGGCTTGGGATTTGTTGCGTCAGATCATCTTTATAAAGCAAGGGTAAAAAATCACTTTTATTATTAACGGCTAAAATAGGGTCAATTGTACCGTTGCCATCAAAATCCTTGGTGAGCAGTGCGATAGATTGATTAGCGTTCGCTTTTAGTTGACTATTCCAGCCCCAATTACCTACCACCAAGTCTGAATCGCCGTCTTTATCCATATCCGCCACAGCAAGGGCATTCCACCAACCTCGTGTGTTGGCAATTTCATGGACAGCAGCGATTGGGAAAGTAGCTTGTTGATTTTCAAGCACCATGACGGACATCCAATCACCTGCCAGCACCAAATCTGGAAGCCCATCTTGATTCATATCCTGCCATTGCGCCGCCGTTACCATACCAACTCGTGTCAAAGAAGGAGCAAGTGATGAAGTAACATCCGTAAAATTGCCTTTACCGTCGTTTTGCAGCAAGTAACTGTTTGGCGTGGCGGGGTATTTACCCACCTGCAATCGTCCACCCACAAATAAGTCCAAATCACCATCACGGTCAAAATCGGCAGCACTCACAACAGAGGTGCTAGTAAGCATAGAAGGTAAGTGGCGATTAGTTTTTTCAAAATTACCTTTCCCGTCATTAAGATAGAGCCGATCCTGTAAAGCTGGGTCGTTCGTTTCAAATTCACTACCTCCTGAACACACGTACAAGTCCAAATCCTGATCGCCATCCACATCAAATAGTAGCGACCCCATATCTTCTGCGGCTTGGTCGGCTGCCAACAAATTAGGTAACTTGGCTTGAAAAGTACCATTTGAAAGTTGCAAAAACAATTGCCCTGACTGCCCTTTTGCGCCACCGACAAAAAAGTCCACCAATCCATCGCCATTTACATCGCCTTGACTTATTTTCGGACCTTGCGTGGAAAGCATCTTAGGTAGTAATGGCTGCCTATCAAACTCGTTATACTCGTTTTCAAGGTGTGTAAAAGTAGCTACATCTTCGACTTGCTTAAAGATAGGTGTTTTTGGGACAACAGCAATTTCATTCATATTGGGTTGATAATCAATTTTTAAGAATTGATTCACGCCAATATTTTGCAGCGTTTGTATCTTCCCATTTGACCACTGGACTTGTATTTTTTCTATTTGATTGGCTTCGCCTATCCCGAAAGTCAATATTGGTTCTACCGATGATTGATAGCCGCGACTAGGTATTAAAGTTTGAGTAAATTGTTGTTTATCAACGAATAATGTCACCTTTGTTCCAACTGCAAAAGGATTCTTCTCCGTACCCTGAAGTTTGATTTTTAAATAATTATTGGTGGTGAATTGCTCAGCATTGTTGCGATAAACACTGGCATAGTCATTTACATTGTTAATCACCAAATCCAAGTCGCCGTCATTGTCTAAATCAGCATAGGTAGCTCCATTCGATAATGAAGGTTTACCTAAGCCCCACTCTTGCGCTTTATTTTCAAAGTGAAGATTGGCTTGCTGCTGAAAAAGATAATTAGGCTGTATAATAGCAGGCATCTTAGCAATTAAGTCTTGAATAATATCGTTGTTACTCATGTTGTTTTGTTGGCTTTTAATCTGTAAATCAGCCGCATACGCCATGAAATCCATATTAGTATAGTCGCGTTTATACCCGTTACTCACAAACAAATCTTTATTGCCATCCAAATCGAAATCTGCGAGTAGCGCTGCCCAGCTCCAATCAGTAGCATAAATATCTGCTAATTGTCCAATTTCACTAAATGTACCGTCTCCGTTGTTCAAATGGAGCATATTGCGCATATATTGATAGTAAAATCCTTGCTCAATCAGCGATTGATGCTTTTTGAAGTTATCTGCTCCAGTCGTCTTTTTTTGTCGCTCGTAGCCTTCTGGTAGCATGTCGAGGCTGATTATTTCAGGATAACCGTCGTTGTTTAGGTCGCCTGCCTCCGAACCCATCGAAAATAAACTCGTGTGGTCTAGGTACGCTGCCAATGCTTCTCGGAAAGTACCATTTTGTTGGTTGATGTAGAGATAATCCTGTTCATTGTAATCATTAGAAACATAAATATCTAGCCAACCATCAGCGTTAAAGTCCTCTAAAGCAATACCTAAGCCAAAACCCAGCACATTGCTCAAAATACCAGCTTGTTCTGATACGTCTGTAAATCGCTGCCCATCGTTGCGATATAAGCGGTCGCCATAGGTTGGATTAGTTTGTCCTTTGAAACTAGCTAGTTGTTTCCAAAACCTGCAAAATCTTGTACAGAATGGTTGAGTACATACAAATCTAAATCCCCGTCGCGGTCATAATCGAAAAAAGAAGCATGAGTCGTGTAGCCTGAATCGTCAATGCCATACTGCATGGCACTTTCCGTAAAAGTTAAGTCTTTATTGTTGATAAACAATAAGTTGCGCCTAGCGTCTGTCGCCTTAGCTGCGGAACGACAAACATAAATGTCTAGCCAACCATCGCCATTCACATCCGCCATGGTCACGCCCCGTATTCCAAAGTCCTTGCGGCTCTACACCAGCTTCCT
>JAAUTG010000132.1 GCA_012031785.1 Saprospiraceae bacterium
CATAATTTCTTGTGTTAGTTCCATAAAATAAGATTTTAGCGATTTCTATGTAGAGCGGAAAATTAGCCTTGTAGAAAGGGATGAAATTTCACCCAAATAGGTGATAAAATTGATTTACTAAAAAAATAATTAAAATAATTTGTTTGTATATTTGAAACTATTTGTTTTATATTTGTGTAATTATACTAAACTATTTGTTTTTAAATTAGCTCAAAACACCAAAATACTACGCATAGGCTCAAAATAGCAACAGAACAATTAATAAAAGCAATTTATCATTCAATGTTTTTGTCATGATTGCAACTTATACTTTCTCAATGCTTCACTGGATGAAGCAGCACTGGTTTAAAATCGTTTTGCTGTTGATTTTCCTATTGGTTTTGTGGAAAAAAGAGATTAGTTTTGGAATCCATTTTAACACTCCAGCTAGATTGGAACAAGGCGATGCTACACCCACGCAAGTACGGCAGCAACCGCGCAAGAAATTTTACACAGAAGATGCAAAAGCGACAAAGACGCAAAGTAACTTGACAGATAAATTTCAGCAATTACCGATCTTCGGGCGTAAAAAAACTGCACCTACTTGGAAAAACCTTGACCAACAAGCTGTTGATAGCTACCTCAACCGATTTGTGAAAGTGGCACAAGCAGAAAGCAAGAAGTTCGGTATTCCTGCATCCATCATTTTGGCAAGTGGGTTGGTCTGTAGTCAAGCAGGGCAAGCCAGCATCAGCCAACAAGAAAATAATCACTTCCGGCTTTTGTGTAGCGAGGACTGGCAAGGTGAAACCAAGTGGTACGATGGAAAATGTTTGCGCCAATACGATAAGGCTTGGACGAGCTACCGCGATTTTAGTCTTTTTTTGACCACAGGAGAGCGTGCGGACTTACTAGCATTGCATCAACAGGACTATCATGGCTGGGCAAAAGCCATTGAACGACTGAATAGCTACGGAGAAATAAATTTGAGCCACCAAATTGTCTCTTTGATTGAAACATTTAATTTGCAACAACTAGATATGGAGTAGCGTAGGATGTCCCTACGCTTTCTTTTTTATGATAATTTATTTCCTACACCTAGGATGATTTTATATGGATAACTTTGTTGGATGAGCGCAGAAACAATAAAGTTAGTATCAATCCTTTGGTTATCAGTTTAATAAAAATTAAACTGATAACCAAATACCAAACTTATTAAGGTATAAATCGGAAATAAAAACATGAAATGTCCATGTTTCTTAAAAATTAGCAAGTTCTGTGAATCTAAAATAGCTTTCTGTAAATTCAGAATGAACGACAAACCTAAATTATTGATTTTCAATTTGCTTATTTTTTGTAAGAAAACCCTAAATCGTTTATTGCCAAGCCTCTTTGATGAGTTCCGTTTTGTAGAAGCTAAAATGTAGTAAGAGTGATTTTTTATAAAATAAAATCATAAAAAGTATGTTTCTTTTAAAGAAATTGTCGTTATGCTCAAAAGCAAAATATTGTTTTAAAAAAAGTTTATTTTATACAACTAATTTATATTGTGGTGCATCATTACTGTGTGTAATTTAATGAAGTTACGCAAATGGCTATTTGTTGGGATGGTTGGACACTGGTATTATGCGATTATGCATTAGTTGCCATGTAATAAAGTGTTCAGGAATTTCAAAATAGAATACCGTCAAATAACTAGTTGCGTAGCATAAGTAATTCATTTGCACGACTGGTAAATCTTTTAACTGATTGAAAAGCTAGAATCCATGCAGATCCCTATTATCACTATCCAACAATTATCAAAAACCTATGAAATGGGCAGCTCGGAAGTAGTTGCGCTCAAAGGAATTTCATTAGAAATCCAAAAAATGAGTACGTTGCGTTGATGGGACCTTCAGGTTCAGGCAAATCTACCTTAATGAATTTGCTAGGCTGTTTGGATACGCCCACTAGTGGTAAGTATTTTTTAAGCAATATTGATGTCAGCCTAATGCCTGACGATGATCTTGCTAAAGTGCGAAACGAAGAAATCGGATTTGTGTTCCAGTCTTTTAACTTACTTCCTCGAATGTCTGCGTTAGAGAATGTAAGTTTACCCTTAGTCTATTCAGGTATTACCAAGTCAAAGCGGCTCGCCAAAGCACGAGACGTACTGGCACAGGTAGGGTTGAGCGACCGCGCCCAGCACAGACCTAATGAACTTTCGGGTGGTCAACGCCAGCGCGTGGCAATAGCAAGGGCTTTGGTAAACGAGCCTTCCATCATTCTTGCTGATGAACCCACAGGGAATTTGGACACTAAGACTTCCAATGAAATTATGCAGATATTTGAAACGATTTACGATGCAGGCAATACGATCATACTTGTCACACATGAACAAGATATTGCGGCTCATGCACATCGTTTAATCAATATGCGGGACGGCGTAATAGCCTCCGATATTCAAAATGAGAGTATTGTAAGAATACAACAGTGATGTCACGAAAGTTGCTATTGTAATTAGCCTTTTTGCATCATACAACATTCTAATTGTCACAACTATATCATTTCATTAACCACCCTTTGCTCTATGAGTGTACAAAAAATTTTGCGTGTGTTCGTACCACTTTTGCTCGTGGTACTTGTTGGAAGCGGTATCTACTACTTTACTGGCAGTAGTGAAAAAGAACAAGTTAAAGAGTTGACTACTACGGTCAAGAAAGGTGAATTTAAGATTTATGTCAACGCCACAGGTGAGTTGCAAGCCAAGCGATCTGTAAAAATTCGCGGTCCGCAAGGAATGAGAACTATAGAAGTATATCAAACTTCTATTTCTGATTTGATTCCAGAAGGTACTGTGGTGAAAAAAGGAGATTATGTGGCAGGTCTGGATCAAACGGAGTTGGCGACCAAAATGAAGGAAGCTCAAAACGAAATTGACCAAATTTACACGCAACTGGAACAAACTAAAATAGATACTGCCATTGAGTTGCGAAGTATTAGAGACCAGTTGATTAACCTGAAATTTTCGATGGAAGAAAAGAGATTGCAGGTGCAACAAAGCCAATTCGAGCCTAAAATGGTGATTCGGCAAGCAGAAATTGATTTAGAGCGTGCCCAACGCGACTATGTGCAGTTGGAACAAAAGTACGAATTAACACAAACTAAATCCAACGCACAAATTTCTGAAATTCTGACTAACCTCAAGCGATTTGAAATTCGCCTTCAACAAATTCAGGACATTTCTGGACAGTTTACGATCATGGCGCCCGAAGATGGGATGGTAATTTATGCTAGAAACTGGGATGGAGCAAAGAAAGTTCCAGGTTCGCAGATTAGTTCTTGGGATCCAGTAGTGGCAGAATTACCCGATTTGAGTGATATGATTTCCAAAACTTATGTCAATGAAGTGGATATTTCAAAGGTGCAAAAGGGACAAAATGTGAAGATTAAAATTGATGCTTTCCCCGATAAATTATACGAAGGAGAAGTGATACAGGTTGCCAATGTAGGAGAAGAACTGCGTGGTTATGATGCTAAAGTGTTTGAAATTGTTATCCAAATGATAAAATCAGATTCCATTTTACGACCAGCCATGACGACCAGCAACGAAATTCTAACCTACACTTTTCAAGATGTGCTATACGTGCCTTTGGAAGCTTTGCACAGCGATAGCTTGACTTATGTGTATAAAAAGAGCGAACAAGGTATCGTAAAACAAGAAGTTCTAACTAGCGAATCCAATGATAATGAAGTGATTGTGGAGCATGGATTGGCAGAAAACGACGAAATATTTTTGACTACTCCTGAAAATGCTGATAAGTTACTTTTGGTGGCGATAGAAGAAAGGTTAAAAAGCGAGCTTAAAACAAAATTGAAGATGCTCGCCGACAGCGACAGGCGGCGGCAATGGCAAAAGCGAAAACAGTGAAAGATGAAAATGTAAGTGCTGATGACAGCGGTGGTGGCGGCTTCATTATTATTAACTAACGTCACACAGTGATTTGGTTTTCAGTTAGTTCGTATTTGCTCTTTAGGTTTGATTGTTCAGAAGTTAGTTCCTATCTAAATCAAATCTTACTAGGTTTTAATTGGTCTGGTATGGCTAAAGACAAGTGCTAATTGCTGAATTTATCTTTTTCGCAAAACTGCAAACCATCAAATGTGTAAAGGCAGTCGTTACGAAACCAAAAATTTAACTGCATCATGCAACGAATTTTATTCAACTTTTATATCGCTATGGAAGCCGTTTTTGCTAATCGGCTAAGGGCTTTGCTCACGGCGTTAGGCATCATTTTTGGCGTAGCAGCCGTGATTGCCATGTTAGCTATTGGTTATGGGGCAAAGCAATCTATTTTGGAGCAGATGAAACTAATTGGCACAAACAATATCGCGATTAAAGCCTTTGTGCCAGAGGAAGAAGAAGCAGCCAGCAGCAGTAGTACAGGCAACAAAAGTAATAAAAAACCTTGGTCGCCCGGCTTAACGATGGAAGATGTGGCAGCCATCGAACGTGTAATTCCTAACCTAGAGAAAACCAGCCCAGAAATGGAAATTTCCACTTCTGCCATTCGAGCGGGTAAGTTGCAAAGCCTAAAATGCGTGGGCGTAACCAATGCTTTTTTTGAATTGAACAATCTGGAACTATCGCAAGGTAATTTTTTTAGTGATTGGCATATTCGAAATGGTCGTCCTGTTTGCATTATTGGGAAATCAGTACAAATCAAATTTTTTCCCGAAGAAAATCCAATTGGGCAAACCATCAAGTGTGGGAATACTTGGCTTACCATCGTTGGCGTAATGGAACGGCGCGTTGCCAGCTCAAAAAGTTTGGAACAACTCGGCATTCGAGATTATAACTCCGATATTTATCTACCCGTCAGCACTGCTCTATTGCGCTTTAAAAATCGGGCTAAAATCACCAGAGCGGACATCGGCAACCAATTTAATGAGGGTTCAAACACCAACGACAACTATCATCAACTTGATAGACTAGTAATTCGGATTAAAGATTCAGAATACTTACAGGCTTCTTCCGATGTGGTGGCTAGATTGTTGAAACGCAGGCATCGAGAATTGGTGGACTACGAGATTCAGGTACCAGAATTACTGTTACAGCAACAGCAAAAAACACAAGAAACCTTCAACTTTGTGTTGGCTGTGATTGCTGGTATTTCGCTTTTGGTTGGTGGTATTGGCATTATGAATATTATGCTAGCTTCGGTACTGGAACGCATTAAAGAAATTGGTATTCGACGCTCGTTAGGAGCAAATAAAAAAGACATCATTTACCAGTTTCTCTTTGAAGCCGTTTTCATCAGTTTAATTGGGGGTTTGATTGGTGTAGTGCTAGGCGTGGTGTCAGCCAAAACAATTGCCTCGTATGCTGATATTCCTACAGTAGTCACGGCTTGGTCTATTTTGCTGTCGTTTTGGTGTAGCAGCCTCAGTCGGTTTAATTTTTGGAATTTTCCCTGCTCGAAAAGCTGCAAATCAAGACCCGATCAAAGCCTTGCGCACCGATTAAGGATGGACTCCATTAGTTCTTAAAAAGCAATATTTCGATAAATCAAATCATCAACAATACGTTACGATGTTTAGAATCAACTTATTTTTACTCCTCATTATTTGTGCTTTTCAGCTCAAATCGCAACCGCGTAGTCTGGATTTGCAATTGATAGATATGATTACTTTAGCGCAAAGCGACGCGCCCGATGTATTAATTGCACAAACTCGGCTTTCCAATTTATATTGGGCATACCAAACTTACTTAGCAGATTTTAAACCGCAAATCACTTTAGAATCTTCTAGCATTCCTGTATTGAATCGCTCGATTGACGTGATTACGTTGCCTGATGGTTCGGACGCTTTTATCAATCGCTCTTTGATGCGCAATGGCTTGAATTTGTCGCTACAACAAAATATCGCTGCCACAGGGGGTACTATTTTTGCCAGTTCCAGTTTGGAGCGGATTGATTTGTTTTCCAATAATTCTACTTCTTACCTTTCTACGCCCTTTTCTGTTGGCTTTTTTCAACCCTTATTTCAGTTTAATCAACTAAAATGGGATAAAAAAATTCAGCCTTTGGTCTATCAAGAGGCACAGCGTGGGTATTCAGAAAATATGGAGGAAGTCGCATTTGAAGCAGCAGGTTTCTTCTTTCAAATTCTCAATGCTCAACTCGGCGTAGCAGCCGCCACCAAAAACAAAGCCGACGCAGACACACTTTATCAAATATCGAAAGGTCGTTTTGAGGTGGGGCGCATCGCAGAAACTGACTTACTGCAAATAGAATTGAATGTGCGCAACGCTGATGCTAACTTAGCTAGAGCCACACTGGAACTTCAAACTGCTACGGAGCAGACTCGGGACTTTTTAGGTATTCAAGACCCCATCCAGTTTAATTTAGTGCCCCCCTACGAGATTCCTGATATTCAAATTGATGCAGCCAAAGCCTTAGAATACGCCAATCAGTACAAAAGCGATGTAGTAAGTTTTCAACGCAGACTACTCACTGCTGAGCGTGTCATGTCTCAAGCCAGAGGCGAAACTGGCTTGAGCGCGAATATATCTGGCTCCTTGGACTTTCTCAAACCAGCAATACTTTGAACGATGCCTACAAAGCACCTTTAGACCAAGAGCGCGTGACCTTGAGTTTTCAAGTGCCAATTGCGGATTGGGGAAAATCCAAGGCGCGCTTACAAACCGCACAATCCAACTTGGAGTTGACGAGGATGCAGGTGGAACAAGACCGCATCAATTTTGAGCGCAACATCCTTCTCAAAGTACAACAATTCAGTTTGGTGAGAACTCAAGTTATCCTTGCTGCAAGTACCTACGAAGTAGCTCAAAAGCGCAACAACATTACCCGTGAGCGTTATTTGATTGGCAAAATTGGTATTACAGACTTAAACCTGGCACTTTCTGAATTAGAAAACGCTCGACGTAATTATATTAACGCACTAGAAGGCTTTTGGATGGCTTACTACGAATTGCGTCTGCTTACACTCTACGATTTTGCAGAAAATCGCCCGTTAATCAGAAGTTATGAAGTAAAGGAAGCAATAGATTAGTTTCTTTTGTACCAATTTACTTAAAGTACCACACCTGTTTTCAATTTCTAAAAACAGGTGTGGTACTTTCCTAATGAATGATTGGTTTATGCTAATTCCGAAGCAGCGTATTCGTAAAGCGGAAACTCCTCCATATAACTGTTCACACTGTGGCGTATGGAAGCGATAAGGCTTTCATTATTAACCCCTTCCACCACTGCGTCTATCCATTCCACTACTCTAAGGCAGTCGTTTTCTTGGAAACCTCTGGTCGTGACAGCGGCTGTTCCAATTCGGATACCTGAAGTGACCATTGGAGATTTTTTATCAAACGGAACCATATTTTTGTTCACTGTAATATCTGCATGACCTAACGCTTCTTCTACGGCTTTTCCAGTAACGTTTTTAGGCGATAAATCAATCAACATCAAATGATTATCTGTTCCACCAGAGATTACTTTGTAACCTTTTCTTACAAACGCATCTGCCATCGCTTTAGCGTTTTGATAACTTGTATGCCGTAATTCTTAAAATCTGGATGTAAGGCTTCTCCGAAAGCAACCGCTTTAGCAGCAATAACGTGTTCCAAAGGACCTCCTTGCATACCTGGGAAAACCGCACTATTTAGGATTTCAGACATTTTTTTAAGGCTACCTTTTCTGGTGGTTGCTCCCCAAGTATTGTCAAAGTCTTTACCCATCATAATGATTCCACCTCTTGGTCCGCGTAGAGTTTTGTGGGTAGTAGAAGTAACGATGTGACAAAGTTGTAAAGGGTCGTTCAATAAACCTTTTGCAATTAACCCAGCAGGGTGAGCAATATCCGCTAAAAGTAAAGCACCTACGCTATCTGCGATACTGCGAAAACGCGCATAATCCCAGTCTCTTGAGTAAGCAGAAGCCCCACATATAATTAACTTAGGTTGGATAGCTTTTGCTTTTGCCTCCACTTTATCCATGTCAATTGTACCTGTTTCTTCTTCTACCCCATAAAAGTGAGCTTCATAAACTTTTCCAGAAAAATTAGCTGGCGAACCATGCGATAGGTGTCCACCATGCGCTAAATCGAAACCCAGAATGCGGTCGCCTGGTTGCAACAAGGCTAAAAAGACAGCTGCATTAGCCTGTGCGCCAGAGTGTGGTTGCACGTTGGCGTAAGCTGCACCAAACAACTGCTTCAAGCGGTCAATCGCTAGTTGTTCAACCTCATCCACGATTTCGCAACCACCGTAGTAACGCTTACCTGGATAACCTTCTGCATATTTATTAGTCAGGCACGACCCCATAGCATCTATAACAGCTTGACTAGTAAAGTTTTCTGATGCAATCAACTCTACACCGCGCTGTTGGCGCTCTAATTCTCTGTGTATTAAATCAAATACTTGAGTATCTTTTTTCATCGCTATTCGTGTTTGTTGTGTTAATGATAGCATTGTTAAATAGTTAAATATAAAAGAAACATTAAACTGTCTAACAACTCATTTTAGATTCTAAAAAAGATAACAAATCTCATAAAAAATAGATAGTTAATCCAATTTTTTATTTAAAAAACTTAAAAAAATAAGACCCCTATGACAAATTGTTTATTGAACATGGTAAACTATCTTTATCGCGTGGTTACTTCTGTCGTTCCGAGCCAGTCAGCCATGCTTTTAGGTTTTAGGCATTTTGATTATAAATGTTGTTCCGACTCCTTCTTTGGATTCTTTCACAAAAATCTTTCCTTTGTGATAGTCTTCAATGATACGCTTGGCAAGTGACAAACCCAGTCCCCAGCCACGTTTTTTGGTGGAGTATCCAGGTTGAAATACCATTTTCCATTTTGAATTTGGAATACCTTTACCAGTGTCGCTTATTTCGACGTTGACATAGTTACCATCTTCGTGTAAGTTAACGCTGATAGTGCCTTTGCCATCCATAGCGTCTAGGGCATTGCGAAGGAGATTTTCAATGACCCAAGCAAATAGATGTGCATTTAATGGTACAATTTGTGGCGGTACTGTGTCAAGGCTGGGGAAAATAAATTCTACTTTTCGAGGAGCGCGGCGTTGCATGTATTCTTTGGCTTGGTGTAATTCTTCGTACAAGTTAATTTTAGTCAGTTCAGGAGAAGAGCCAATTTTTGAGAATCGGTCGGCAACCAGTTCTAAGCGGCTCACATCGTTGCGCAACTCCATTACTACCTCTTGTACTTCGATGTCAGCGGCTTTAGTCGTTTCTAGTAAATCAATCCACCCTAAGATCGCACTGATAGGTGTTCCCAACTGGTGAGCAGTTTCTTTTGCCATACCTGCCCAAACCTGATTTTGCTCAGAGCGTCGTGCATTGCTAAAGCTAAAGTAACCAAAAGTCACGAAGAAACCAATCAAAACCATCTGTACGTAAGGAAAATATTGCAATAGCGTCAATATACGCGATTGCCGATAATACATCACTTGGGGACCGTTGCTGATATAAGGAGCTTTGGAAGCCTTTAAACGTTCATATTCTTTGGCTCGAAAATTTTTATCTGCGTCTTTTTTTCCCCATAATTAAGGGCATCTATTACTTCATTTCTTACTGTATCAACTAATAAAATAGGAATACTTGTATTGGATTTCATCACCTGGAAGTGAAAAGACAAATCTATGTCGCTTTCTGTAGTTGTATTTTCGGAACTATTTATTTCTTCGACATACGCTATGTTGTAAGCCTCTAGCCAGATCACAGACTTTTTGTATTCTTCCTCCGCCAGCTTTTCAGTAAGATGAGTAGTAAAAAAAATGGAAATTACTATGATAATCAAGCCAAAGAAAGCTAAGTACCACTTCCATTTTGATTTCTGTTGGTAAATGTCTAAAATTTTCTTTTCTATCATTTGAACACAATTAAGTTTGTGTGTGCATAAGGAATGAGCAATAAATAAATATCAATTTACTGACGTAATCTATTTATTGTCAAATAGTTAACCTTAAATTTGTCAATCGTAATTTACAGTTCATCACTAAATATTTGGATTTTCAGTAGGCGAATCACATCAAATAATTACTTTTGGACTACAAAGTTAAGTAGCAATTGCGAATTTTAGGTGTTGAATTAATGAGATTCATGTATGATAAACTAAGTATATGTTGACTTTACTTACAACCGATTGCCTATGCGAATTAAGCAATTTGCGGTTTGCGATTACACAACTATTTCGGACAGCCTTAATTTATAGGCAATCCGTGTAAGAATAGGAAAACCTTTTTTTAAAAATAGATAGCCAAATGCAAATACCAAACCGCGTCATACCAGTTCACCTAAATTCACTCAATCTCTAATCATTTTATTAACGCAATGGAATATTATTTTAATGCCCACCTTGTTATTTCTGCTTTGCTAACTTTGGGGTACATTGTCGTTATGTATCAATACATCAAAGGCTGGAAAATGTTGCCCACATGGGAAGTGCCTCCACACTATATTCCACATACCAAAGTTTCTATCATCATTCCAGCGCGTGATGAGGAAAAGTCAATTCTGAATTGTCTATCTTCTATTGTTCAACAAAATTATCCTACTCTTTTGTGGGAGGTAATCGTAGTGGATGACCATTCTACTGACCAAACTGTTGATTTGGTTTCTTCTCTTGCACATCCCAACGTCAAACTACTGCGGTTAGCTGATTTTGTGCAAGAAGGAGAAACAAAAGCATACAAAAAAAAGGCAATTGAAGTAGCGATTGCTGCTTCCACAGGCAGTTTAATTGTCACTACTGATGCCGATTGTGTAGTACAACCCAATTGTTGATGCTTTTGGTGAGTTACTACGAATGCCAGCAGATGAAGTTTATAGCCGCTCCTGTCAATTTTTATCAGGAGCAAAATGCGCTTGAACGCTTCCAATCGCTTGATTTTATGGGTATGATGGGCATTGCTGGTGGCGGTATTCAGCGCAGATTTATGCGCATGTGTAATGGCGCAAATTTGGCTTACACCAAATCCGTTTTTGAAGAAGTACATGGTTTTCAAGGTATTAATCATATCGCTTCTGGGGATGATATGTTGCTGATGCATAAAGTGGCTGCTCGCTACCCAAAGCAAGTTGGGTACCTCAAAAATAGCTCAGCAACTGTATTTACCCACGCTAAACCTACACTTCGAGATTTTTTGCAACAACGGATTCGCTGGGCAACCAAATCAAGCGGCTATCAAGAACAAATTGTAATTGTAATTTTAGCATTGGTATTATTTTTTTGTTTAAACATCATATTAACCATATTATTAATTCCTTTTTTGGGGTGGAAAATAGTTTTTATTTTGGTAGGTTTATTACTTGCAAAAGCAATCATGGATTATCTTTTTTTAAACTTGATGAGTCACTTTTTCGAGCGAAAGCAGTTGATGAAATCATTTGTCCCCTCTTTTTTTATGCACATTGCCTACATTGTGTTTGTAGGAACAGCAGCTAACTTCGTAAAAAATTACGAATGGAAAGGTCGAAAGGTAAAGTGATGGAGTAATTGTTTGATAGTGAATAATTCTTAAAATAACCTAGTATTTTATCTAATCGCAACACTCTCCATCACCAATTACTCCATCGCAACTTATTCCATCACTCTATCAAAAATACACAATCACTTCATCGGCTGTTTTGCGTTGAATGTTAGGAATTACTGCATTTTCTGCTGGATAGCCGACAGGAATTAATAGGAAAGGTCGCTCATTTTCAGGACGTTGAAGAATTTTCTGAAGAAAGTTCATTGGGCTGGGCGTGTGCGTCAATGCGACTAAACCTGCGTGATGAATAGCTGCTAAAAGCATTCCTGTTGCAATACCTACGGATTCGGTCACGTAATAGTTTTTTTGTTTGGTACCATCACTCGCCAAATCATAGGATTTTTTAAAGATTACAATTAGCCAAGGTGCGATTTCCAAAAAAGGTTTCTGCCAGTCTGTTCCAAAAGGAATCAAATCTTGCAGCCATTCTTCTGACATTCGTGCGGTATAGTTTTCGTATTCTTCGGCTTCTGCAGCCACTCGAATCTCTTTCTTGATGGCTTTATCCTGCACTGCGCAAAACGTCCAAGGCTGTTTATTTGCTCCAGAAGGTGCGGAAGAAGCAGCCATAATAATATTTTCTATCACTTCCTTTGCCACCCATGCCTCTGAAAAAAAGCGCAAAGAGCGTCGTTGTTCAAAATAAGTCTTGAAACCCTGACTTCGTTGCAGTAATTCTGCTTCAGAAAAATGAGGCGCGGTGTAAGGAAGAAAACGCGGCATGTTCTTGATTCATATAAGTAAATGTAAATTATTCCTCAAATATAGCAGCTTGGAGCAATAGTTTCGCATTCTGTAAAGATAAATGAGAACTACAAATTTCGCAAATCACTCAAATTTTGGTATAATTTCGTCGCTTAGTATATATTTGCAGACAAAACAAGCAAATAGCAAAAAGCTAATCAAATAGCATCAGTCAGCCATGCAAATCCTCTTAAAACATCAATTTATTTTGCAACTCATAACTCGTAACTCATGCTCCTACCTATTTTGAATAAGCAATTTTTATCCGCATCCTACACATCACCTACTGAAAAGATTATCCAATTTGGAGGAGGTAATTTTTTGAGGGCTTTCGTGGATTGGATGGTCGCTCAAATGAATGAAAAAATTGGTTTTGACGCTGGTATTGTGATTGTAAAACCTACTCCAAGCGGGCATTATGATGACTTGATACAGCAAGAAGGACTTGTT